>CALFNG010000428.1 GCA_937902985.1 uncultured Myxococcales bacterium | reverse complement strand
GGGGCGAACGGGGCGAACGGGGCGAACGGGGCGAACGGGGCGAACGGGGCGAACGTGGCGAACGTGACATCGTGGGGGTGTGAGATCGCGCAAGATGGCGCCGGCCGTCAAGCGTGGCTTGCAGACGAGGGCAAAAGGGAGCAATGAGAATGGCTACGATGACGAGTCTGCGGCCTCTGAGTGAAACCTTCGGGGAGCGTCCAGTACCATTACGACCGGCGACCTTCGAGCAGCTAGCCCGCCAGCCCGACGAGTGCATCGACGTCGCCACCGGAGCCGCCCTCATCGCGCGTGACGCCTACGCGAGGCTAGACCTCGATCGACTGAGCGCTCGCTTCGACGACCTGGCCGCGCCGCTCATGGCGCTGGGCGTGGCGTCGATGCCCGTCGACGATCAGGTGCGGCTCGTGTCGAACTACCTCTACGAGGAGCTGGGCTTCCGCGGCAATGAGCAGGACTACTACGATCCGAAGAACAGCCTCCTGCCCGACGTGCTCGACCGGCGCCTCGGCATCCCCATCACGCTCGCCCTCGTCTATTGCGAAGTGGCAAGGCGCGCGGGCGTGCGCGCGCGGGGGGTCAGCTTCCCGGGTCACTTCCTCGTGCGCGTCGACGCAGCCGGCCAAGAAGACGCGCCGGTCGCGGTCGATCCCTTCTTCGGCGGCCGCCGGCTCGACGAGCCGGATCTCCAGAAGCTTCTCGAGCGAGCGTCGCCTTCCCAGAAATTCGTGGCGGACGAGCACCTCGCGCCCGCGACGCCGCGAGCGATGCTGGTCCGGATGCTCATCAACCTGAAGTGGATCTACGCAACGCGCGGCGACTTCGCGCGGGCCCTCCTGGCGCTCGATCGCATCGTCTGTCTCACGCCCGACTCCGTGCCCGCCCTGCGCGAGCGGGGCCTCCTCGCGATCCGCCTCGGCGCGGTCGAGGCCGCGCGCGCCGATCTCTCCCGCCTGCTCGAGCTCGTGCCGCAAGCCCCGGACGCCAGCATGATCCGCAAGCAGCTCGAGGAGCTGCACGCCAGAGTGGCGGTGCTGAACTGATCGCAGGGCCCGTCGGCGCGATCGTTCGCGCGCAGCTTCACTGGGACGCCGGAGGGCAACTCGGCGTCATGGAACGGATCGCCACGGGTCGCGACGCCGGCGGGGCTTCGCGCGAACCGGGCCCCGTCGCCGAACTGCACGCGCACCTCGCGATCCTGCCGATGCTGCGCGTCGGGCCTTACGTCGCGCACGACGTCGTGCCCCTCTCGGGGTCGCCTTCCCGCCAGATCACCGAGGCCGGCCTGCGAGGAAAGCTCTCGCCGCCGATCCTGGCGGCGCCGTGGCAAACGTGGGGCTTTCTGGGCGCGGGGTACGCCCGCGCCTACGAGCCCAGTCACACGATCGCGTCCGCTCTGGGTCCCGCCGGCTTCGCCCCCGGGCAGAATGGCGGGCTCCTCGAGGTTCGCCTGGGCCTGGGGCTCGGATACCGGCTCGGTCGGGGCTGGGAGGCCTTCCTCGAGCTGGGTGGCCGGGCCGGCCTTCTCTTCGTGGGATCGCTGTACGATCGCGGCGCGTGCGGGTGCGGAGAGCCCTACGCAGGGAAAGACTCCTTCGCGCTCTCGCTGAGCCTGGGGCTAAGCTTGAACCAGTAGCGTACCGGCCCTTCCGGCCCCATGCTCGGCCTGCGATGAGCTCTCCCTCGGACATAGACACCGCCACGAAGGCGGACGGGGAGAAGGCCGGGCCGGGAGCCGCCGCGGCCCCGACGAAGGCCGAGCGACCGAGCATGCGGCCGGGGGGACCCGAGCTGCTCATCGGCGTCACGTTGAGCGGGCGTTACCTCATCGAACGCCTCATCGGCGAGGGCGGCATGGGGGCCGTCTACCAGGCCGAGCACACCCACATGCGCAAGCGCCTCGCGGTCAAGGTGCTGCACCCCGAGATGAGCCGCCTGCCCGAGGTCGTCGCCCGCTTCGAGCGCGAGGCGATGGCGGCCGCGCATATCGACCACCCGAACGTCGCGGCCGCCACCGACTTCGGCAAGCTCGAAGACGGCTCGTTCTTCCTGGTTCTCGAGTACGTCGAGGGCCGGAGCCTGCGAGACGTGATCGCCGACGGCCCTCTCGAACTCGGGCGCGCCATCCACGTCGCTCGCCAGATCGCCAGCGCTCTCGGGCGCGCTCACGCCCTCGGCATCGTGCACCGCGATCTCAAGCCCGAGAACGTGATGCTCGTCACGCGCGACGGCGATCCCGACTTCGCGAAGGTGCTCGACTTCGGTATCGCCAAGGTGCCGATCGGCGCCATCGCCGGCGACACGACGCAGTCGGGCCCTGCCCTCACCCAGCTCGGCATGGTGTACGGAACGCCGGAGTACATGGCTCCCGAGCAGGCGCTCGGCCAGGAGGTCGACGCCCGCGCCGATCTCTATGCGCTCGGCGCGATCATGTTCGAGATGATCGCTGGCACGCGGCCCTTCGAGCACGAGAGCAAGGTCACGCTGCTCGGGATGCACGTCACCGCCCCGATCCCGAAGATGGCCGAGCGCGCACCCGCGGCCAACGTGCCGCCCGTCATCGAGGGGATCGTCTCGCGCCTCCTCGCGAAAGAGGCCTCGGCGCGGTTCGCGGACTCGAAAGACCTCGTCGATGCGCTCGACGACGCCGCCCACGACCTCGCGGCGACGGGGCGCATCCCCGAGCCGTCGCAGCCGGCTTCGCGCGGCCAGCACGGCCCGCCGTCGACCCATCGCAGCAACGGGGACCTGAAGTCGAGCGCGGCGCTGGCGCTCGGCCCCACGAGCCTGGCGCAGCCGGCGGTAGCGTCGCGCGGCTGGCTGGGGTCGCTGGTCGGATCATCGCGCGCGTCGCTCGAGCGCGCGCTGCGGTCGGCGCCGCCGTGGATGACCCCAACGCGCGTGGTGATCGCCGGCGCGGTGTTCGCCTCGCTCCTCCTCGTCGTACTGGTGGGCCCGTCATCGCACCGCGGGAGCGTAGACGGGGCAGCGCCGCATGCGAGCGGCTCGACCGCCGAGCCCGCGCGGCCTGCCGATCCGCAGACCGACGAGATCGTGGCGGCCGCGCGAGCGAAGATCGACAAGGGAGACTTCGCGACCGCCATCGACGCGCTGATGGCGCTCGAGAAGGCGGGGCCGGACCGCGCCGACGAGCACGAGCTGCTCGAGCGCGCCTACACGAGCGTTCGCAACTCGCGCGAGGCGATGCGCGAGGCCGGCCTGTGGCTCCTGGCGGATCCGAACGCGAGCGCCGACGCCAAGCTCGAGGAAGACGTGCGCAACGCCGCGCTCTTCAAGGAGGCGCAAGACGACGCATTCACCCTGCTCGAATCGCAGATGGGCCCGCGCGGGATCGACATCCTCTACGACATCGCGTTCGGCGCCTCGGGACGCCAGTATCCGCAAGCGGCCGCGCGGGCACGCCATTCGCTCGACGTCGACGACGTTCGCGGCCGGGCGAGCCCCGCCCTCGCGGTCCTCCTCGACTTCCGCGACGCCAAGACGTGCGACGCAAAGCGCGCGCTCCTCGACCGGGCCCACGATCACGGCGATGCGAGGCTCTTGCTCATCCTCCAGCCCTACGTGGCGAGCCGGGGCTGCGGCTTCCTCGGCCAGCGCGACTGCTACCCCTGCATGCGCAAGGACACCGCCCTCCGTGACGCGATGAGCGCCATCGAAGAGCGCTCTCACTAGAGCACTTTTCCTCGTCGTTGAGCGGGCCCGTCTCGGTGCTCGCCGTGCTCAGCGTACAGACGTACGCTTCCGCGCGGCGACCGCCGATCCAGACCCGCTCAACTTAGAGGAAAAGCGCTCTAGTCCCGCTCTGATGCAGAGGGTGCGGCGCGCTCGGCGCGACGTGCGCGACGTGCAAGCACGCTCGGCGCAACGTGCAAGCGCCCTCGGCGCGACGTGCAAGCACCCTCGGCGCGACGTGCAAGCACCCTCGGCGCATGGTGCAAGCGCGCTCGGCGCAACGTACGAGCGCCCTCTGCGCATGGTGCAAGCCCGCTCGGCGCATCGTGCAAGCCCGCTCGGCGCATCGTGCAAGCCCGCTCGGCGCAACGTACAAGCCCGCTCGGCGCAGGGTGCGCCGGGTCCTTCGCCGCCCGCTACCGATCGGTCTGCACCGCGATACCGATGGCAACGACCCTGACAACCCCTTCTCTGCTCTGCGCCCTCTGCTGCGAATCTCCTCTCCCTCATCGAGGGACCACGCTTAGAGCGCTTTTCCTCTAAGTTGAGCGGGTCTGGCTCGGCGGGCGCCGCGCGCAGGCGTACGTCTGTACGCCGAGCACGGCGAGCGCCGAGACGGGCCCGATCGACGACGAGGAAAAGTGCTCTAGAGACCGAAGCGTTCTTTGTGAACGCGCAGGAACTCGAGGTAGGCCTCGGACTCTTGACGGGGCGCGACCTCTCCGGACTGGACGGCTTCTTCGAGCATTCGCTTCACGTCGCCGACCTTGCGCGACGGCGGCAAGCCGAAAGCGCGCATGATCGCGTCGCCGATGCCGCTCGGCAACGGGGGGACTTGTGCGTCTTCTTCAGCGAGATGCCCGATGCGGTGCTGGAGCTCTTCGATCTGCTGAAGGCCTTTGCGCTTCTTCTCGGGCCGCTTGGTGGTGATATCGGCACGCGCCAGGCAGAGCAGATCCTCGAGGTGGGTGCCCAGCTCGCGCGCGAATCGCCGGACCGCGCTGTCGGTCCAGTCGGGCGAGTACTGGTTGGCGCGCAGGTGATGGAGCACGAGAAAGCGAACCGTCTCTTTGAGCGGCGGCTCCGGCGCGAAGAGGCCAAGGCGCCGATCGAGCTTGTCGAACATCCGGGTCCCGACCTCGGCGTGGCCGAGAAAGTGGATCTTGCCGTCGGGCGTGATCGACCGCGTCTTGATCTTCCCGATGTCGTGAAAGAGAGCCGCCCACCGGAGCTCGAGGCGCGGAACGGCCTGCCGCACGACCTGCTTCGTGTGCTTCCAGACGTCCTTGTGGCGCCACTCGCCGTCGCCGAAGCCGACCATGGCGTGCACTTCGGGGAAGAGAGCGGCGAGCGCGCCTACTTCGAGCAGTGCGTCGAGACCCGTCTCCGGGTCGTCGCCCATGACCACGCGGTCGAGGCGATCCCGCACGGCGCGGGGATCGAGGCGCACCGCCGCGCGGAAATCGTCGAGCCCGACCGTCACCATCGGGCTGCCTTGGGCGTGGCCCTCGGCCGCTACGGCGGCGGCCTCGAGCGCGTCGAACACCGCGTCATGACTCGGCGCGCGGCGAACGCTCCCGTCGCTCCCGTCGCTCCGCTCAGGAGCTGTCGGAGCGGTCGGAATAGCCGACTTGGGCTCGGGCATTTCGGGCATCGAGGGGGGTGCGGTCTCTAGCATGGCGGTCTAGCTTGTCAGCTGGTTTCCGGCATGCCGCTCTCGCTGCCTTTCCATCCCGCCGTCCGGGCCTGGTTCGACGGACGGTTCGCCGAACCGACGCCGGCTCAGGCGCGCGGATGGCCGGAGATCCTGGCTGGACACGACACGCTCATCGCCGCGCCGACCGGCTCGGGCAAGACGCTGACCGCCTTTCTTGCGAGCATCGACTCGCTGGCGCGCCGGGAGCCTGCGGGCTCGTCCGGGGGCGAGCGCATCGAGGTCGTTTACGTGTCGCCGCTCAAGGCCCTCAGCAGCGACGTTCAGCGCAACCTGGAGGCGCCGCTCGAGGGCATCGCTGCGGCGGCCCGAGAGCTCGGCCTGGTCCTGCCGCCGATCCGAACGGCGCTCCGCACCGGCGACACCACGCCCGCGGCGCGCGCGGCGATCTTGCGCAACGTCCCGCACATTCTCATCACGACCCCCGAGTCGCTCTACCTCATGCTCACCGCGGAGCGACCGCGAGCCCTGCTCCGTGGCGTCCGCACGGTGATCGTCGACGAGGTGCACGCCCTCATGCGCGACAAGCGCGGCAGCCACCTCGCGCTGTCTCTGGCGCGCCTCGACGCGGTCGCAGAGAAGCGGCCCCAGCGGATCGGCCTTTCGGCCACGGTGCACCCGATCGAGGAGGCCGCGCGCTTCCTCGTCGGCTCGGGCCGGCCCTGCGCGGTGGTCGACGTGGGGCACCGGCGCGATCTCGATCTCGCGATCGAAGTGCCGAGCACCGACCTCGAGGCGGTCGCGACCAACGAGCAGTGGGGCGAAATCTACGATCGCCTCGCCGCGCTCGTCGAGCAGCACCGGACGACGCTCATCTTCGTCAACACGCGGCGCATGGCCGAGCGCGTCGCCTACCACCTGGGCGAACGCCTCGGCGAAGAGCGCGTCGGCGCCCACCACGGGAGCCTCGCGAAGGATCGCCGCCTTCGCATCGAGCAGCGGCTCAAGGCCGGCGAGATGCGAGCGCTCGCCGCGACCGCCTCGCTCGAGCTCGGCATCGACGTCGGGTCGGTCGACCTCGTCTGTCAAGTGGGCTCGCCGCGCGCCGTGACCACGTTCCTCCAGCGCATCGGCCGGTCGGGTCACGCGCTGGGCCGCACGTCGCGCGGGCGCCTCTTCGCGACGTCGCGCGACGAGCTCGTCGAGTGCGCGGCCCTGGTGCGCGCCGTGGCCGGCGGCCGGCTCGATCGAATCGAGGCGCCCGTCGCGCCGCTCGACGTGCTCGCGCAGCAGATCGTCGCCGAGTGCGCGGCGCGCGAGTGGACCGAAGACGGCCTCTTCGACCTCGTGCGCCAGGCCGCGCCGTTCGCCGGCCTGGAGCGGCGCGCCTTCGACGAGGTGGTCGCGTGTCTGTCCGAGGGCACGGCGCCCCGCCTCGGCCGGGGCGGCGCGCTCCTTCACCGCGATCGGGTCAACGGCGCGCTCCGCGGGCGTCGCGCCGCACGCATCGTGGCCCTCACCAACGGCGGGGCCATCCCCGACCTGGCCGACTACCGAGTGATCCTCGATCCCGACGAGACGCTCGTCGGCACCGTCAACGAAGACTGGGCGATCGAGAGCGCCGCGGGCGACGTCTTCGTGCTCGGCTCGCACTCGTGGCGAATCCGCCGCGTGGAGTCGCGCGCGGGGATACTTCGCGTCGAGGATGCAAAGGGCCAGCCGCCCTCGATCCCGTTCTGGCTCGGCGAGGCGCCCTCGCGCACGTGGGAGCTCTCCGGCGAAGTGAGCCGTCTGCGCGCAGACACGCTCGCGACCCTCGACGCGGGCGGTTCGACGCAAGCGCGCCTCGCGTGGCTCGCGGCCGAGTGCGCGCTCGGGCCCGCAGCGGCGAGCCAGGTGTTCGCGTATCTCTCCGCCCAGCGCGACGCCCTCGGCGTCGTGCCGACGATGGACGACGTGGTCTTCGAGCGCTTCTTCGACGAGGCGGGCGGGATGCAGCTCGTCGTGCACGCGCCCTTCGGCGGCCGGGTGAACCGGGCCTTCGGCCTGGCGCTCCGAAAGCGCTTCTGCGTGTCGTTCGATTTCGAGCTCCAGGCCGCGGCGACCGACGACGCCATCGTCCTGTCGATGGGCACGACCCAGAGCTTCCCGCTGTCCGACGCCCTTCACTTCGTGCGGTCCGATCGGCTCACGGCGACCCTCGAGCAAGCGATCCTCGCGGCCCCGATGTTCGGGACGCGCTGGCGGTGGAATGCGTCGCGCGCCCTGGCGGTCCTCCGGAGCGAGCGCGGAAAGAAGGTCCCGCCGTTCTTGCAGCGCATGCGCGCCGACGATCTGCTGGCGTCGGTCTTTCCGGCGCAGGTCGCGTGCCAGGAGAACGCGACCGGTCCGCTCGAGGTCCCCGATCATCCGCTGGTCCGCCAGACGATGGACGACTGCCTCTTCGAGGCGATGGACACGAACCGGCTGCGGACCATCCTCGAGCGCATCGAGCGCGGCGAGATCCGGCTTCACGCGCGAGACACCACGGAGCCGTCGCCGTTCTCGCACGAGGTGCTCAACGCGAAGCCGTATGCCTTCCTCGACGACGCCCCTCTCGAAGAGCGGCGCGTGCGCGCGCTGTCGCTTCGCCGCACGTTGCCCGAGCACCAGCGCGACCTCGGCGCGCTCGATCCCGAGGCCATCTCCCGCGTCGCGGCCGAGGCCCGGCCCGAGCCCCGGAACGCCGACGAGCTCCACGACGTGCTCCTCGGCATGATCGTCGCGCGGCTGCCGGCCGACGGCTCGTGGGCCACGTGGTTCGGGCAGCTCGTGGCGGCGGGGCGCGCCGCACGGGTGGGCGCGCTGGCCTTCGCGATCGAGCGCGCGCGCGTCGTGGAGTCGCTGTACCCGGACGCGCCGCGGCTCCATGTGCCCGCCTCGCTCGACGGGCCGCGACCTCCGCGCGCAGACGCTGTGCTGGTCGTCCTGCGCGGACACGCCGAGATCACGGGGCCGTTCACCGCGTCCGGCCTGGCGGCGGCGCTCGACCTCGAAGAGTGGGACGTGGCGGCGGCGGCGGCGAGGCTCGAGAGCGAGGGCCTCGTGCTTCGCGGCCGCTTCGGCGCCGCGCCGGGTCAAGACGCGGCGGGGGAGCAGTTCTGCGACCGGCGCCTCCTGGCTCGCATTCACCGCTACACGATGGACCGGCTGCGCGCCGAGATCGAACCGGTGAGCGCGCAGGACTTCTTGCGGTACCTCTTCGAGCGGCACCACCTGGCCCCGCGAACCCGCGCCGGCGGCAGAGCGGGGCTTCGCGACGCGATCGCGATGCTCCAGGGCTTCGAGGTCGCGGCGGCCGCCTGGGAGAAGGACGTGCTCGCGCCGCGCGTCGCCGGGTACCGGGGCGAGTGGCTCGACGAGCTGTGCCTCGGCGGCGAGGTCGCGTGGGGTCGTCTGTCGCCGCGTCGCTCGGCGGTCACGTCTCCCGCCATGGGCTCGACGTCGCGGGCCACGCCGATCACGATCGCGGCGCGCCGGGATCTCGGCTGGCTGCTCGCGGCGGTGCGCACGGGCGGCGCCGCCGAGGCGCCCGCGTCCGAGGCC
>CALFNG010000427.1 GCA_937902985.1 uncultured Myxococcales bacterium | reverse complement strand
ACTCACTCCGGCTCGCGCCGCAGCCCGTTCCGACCGTGACACATGACGCAAAGAAGCAACTGAAGAAGGCAGCCTGAGTCATGTGTTGCGGCTCACGCCGCACGCGGCAGTGTGCAGGTAAACGGGGATCTGCGCCCAAGAGTGACTCATCGCCTTCGTCTGTAGCGCAGGTCGGGAGCGGTGACACGACCATTGCCCAGGATGAGTTACGAAACGCGAGGTGCGAGGCGACCGTGAACGAAGAAGCGCGCGCTCCGCACGGCCACGACAACCCGTGCAAGGACCCACTGGGTCGTCTGCGAGCGCTTTCTGGGCTCGCTGCGTCGCGAGTGCCTTGACCACATTCTCGTGCTCGACAGTCGGCACTTCCAGCGCGTCATCGCCGACGCTGCGGTCCCGATCATGAGAGTCATGAGTGCGCAATAGTCATTTCTTCGATTCGTAGCCATTTCGTCGTTCGAGACGCAAGGCGCCATGTCGTCTCTGGCACTACTCCGGCCAACGAGGTAATGTGCGCTCCGAGGTCGCCTCGTGAGTTCCAACGCAGACGACGCGCCGACGCAGGCGCTCGACGCGATCGAAATACGGGCGCACCTGCGCGTGGGGACCACGCTGCGTGACAAATGGCAGCTCGACGTGCTCCTCGGAGTCGGAGGGATGGCGAGCGTCTACGCCGCGACCCACCGCAACGGAAGCCGCGCGGCGGTGAAGATCCTCCACCCCGAGCTGTCGATCAACGCCGAGCTCCGCAGTCGCTTCCTACGAGAAGGCTACCTCGCCAATTCGGTGGGGCACGAGGGTGCAGTCAAGATCCTCGACGACGACGTCGCCGACGACTCGTCTCTCTATCTCGTCACCGAGTTGCTCGACGGAGAGACGCTCGAGGCGCGACGCCTACGCTTCGGCGGCCAGCTCACGGAGAGCGAGGTGCTCCTCGCCGCCGATCAGATCCTGGACGTGCTGGTCGCGGCGCATGCCAAGGGAATCGTGCATCGCGACATCAAGCCGGAGAACGTCTTCTTGATGCGCACCGGCCAGGTGAAGGTGCTGGACTTCGGGATCGCACGGCTGCGCCAGCTCTCGAGTCTGAGCACGTCGACGAAGGCCGGGATGACGCTCGGCACGCCGTCGTTCATGGCACCGGAGCAGGCGCGTGGACTCTGGGACGAGGTGGACGGCCGGAGCGACGTCTGGGCATGCGGCGCGACGATGTTCCTGTTGCTCTCGGGGAGCTCGGTCCATCGCGGTCGCACGCCCAACGAGCTTCTGCTCAGCGCGATGACGATGCGCGCGCCACCTTGCGCTTCCGCCGTGCTTCACGCGGGAGCCGGCATCGCGCGCGTGATCGATCGAGCGCTGGCCTTCGAGCGAGAGGGCCGGTGGCCGGACGCGAGGAGCATGCAGCGAGCCGTCCGCGAGGCCTATGGCGAGCGGTATGGCGCCATCGCGACGGGGCCGAAGCTCGTCGTGCCGGTTCAAGTCCCGGACCGCACGCTGCCCTCCGCCGGGGGCGCGCCGGCGGGTCGCATCTCCACCGAGCGACCCGTGGAGACGCCTGCCCAGAACGCGGGTGCCGCCGGCGCGAGCGCGACGACCGCCTTGTTCGCGCGCGGCTGGATGGCCCTCGCGCTCGGCGGTGCCGCTCTCCTGGGCGCCGCCCTGACGGGCGGGGTCTGGATGACCGTGGCGCGGACGAACGCCATGGGCGATGCTCGCTCTCGAGCGGAGCTGCCGGTCGTCTCCGCCTGGCCTCGGGCGTCCGAGGCAACGTCCGCGGAGACGGTGTCTCCGGCAGCTCCGGCGGCGCCCGACTTGCGGCACGAAGCGCTGGTCCCCGCCGAGGCGCCGCACGAGCTCACGATCGGCGATGCCCTGGCGACGGCGGACGCTGGGACGAAGCCCGCGTTCGGCCGGCCGAAGCCGGCCTCGGAGCCCGCGCCCAAGCCGGTGGGCTCGGCCCCTTTCGGCTACAAGTCCGACGTTCCGTACTGACCCCGTCGTGGCGAAGGATGCGACGCCGGGTCCACATCGGGTTCTCCGTTGCCATTCGCTCGATCCAACTCGAACGACTTTGCGACCCGCCATGAAGGGTTGACCCTTGTCAGGTGGGGAACTCGACCTTCTGGCGGATCGATGGCTGCGCTACGGTGATGGCGTGGTCGAACTCCGCCAGGTCGACGCGAACGGCCTGCGCTTTGCGTACCAATTGAGACGGCGGCTTGCTCCAATTCCCGGGTTGCCGGATGCGCCGTTCGTACGTAGTGTGAGCGCCCCGCGATCTGCGACAGTAGGCTAGAACTGCTGACCGAAGGCCATGTAGAAGTCCCTGCCCTCCGTGCTCAGACCGTAGTCGAACGCGATGATGGTCGCCTTGTTCCACGCGAGGTGGACGCCCGCACCCGCGCCGCGCTTCCAGTCTGCCAGCGATAGATCGCCAACGCGGTCGAACACTCGTCCCACGTCGAGGAAGGGCACCGCTGCGAGGCCAAAGTTCTGGCGAAGAAAGTCGAACGCGACGAACGTCCAGCGCAGCTCGACGTTCCCAACGACGGCGACGGGGCCGACGAACCGATCCTGGTTGTAGCCCCGCAGGGTCCAGCGCCCGCCCAGGCCCTGCCGGTCCATGTCTGTGAACGCGAGCGTGTTCATCGCGAAGAAGGGCGTGCCGCTTGTTTGCACCGAGACGACGCCCCGCGCCGCGAGCACAAGGTCGGCCAGCGCCGGGATCGGGCTCACGAACACGCGTGGCGCGAACGTGACGCGGAGGTAGTCGTACTCGGATCCCAGCGCGTGGCTTCAGAAGAGGTAGGCCACCGCTCCGAAACCGAAGCCCGTGTCCGGGTCGCTGCCCACGAGGGGGACGCCCGTGACGTAGGTCCCCTCTCGCTTCTCCGCTGAATCGCGCGCGGTCATCCTCTGCTTGCGGCTCGCCACCGCCGGCGGTTCGGGGTTCTGGTCTCCAGGGCGCGGCGTGTCGGCGCGGGCCGCGCCGCTGAACGTCAGGATGGTAGCGGCGATCACGCGTCGCAAGCGCGCGACCCCGAGGTCAACATCACCGCCACGGCGATCGGCGCGGTGAGTATCGCGATGACCGCTGGGCTCATGTGAGAGCCG
>CALFNG010000426.1 GCA_937902985.1 uncultured Myxococcales bacterium | reverse complement strand
GGGAGCCTGCGCGCGCGCGACCTGGCGCGGGCCGACGCCTGGGCCGTGCGAGGGTCGGTCGAGCGCGACGCGCTGGTGGCCGCGGTCGCCCGCGCGGGCGCAGCGGCAGACGAGGCCTTGCACGACGAGAGGGGAGCGCAGGCGGACGTCGCCGCGCGCCACGCGGATGCGCGGGTCGTCGAGGTGCACCGCGAACGGTGGGACGGCGAGCAGCGTCGCCACCTCGAAGCGCGCGAAGAGGAGGCGTCTGCAGACGCGTGGCGGCCGAAGCGTTGAAGCGCGGAGCAAGGGTCCCATCGTGGAGGGGTCTCCGCGCAGTCGCGCGAGTCGCCGGAATCGTGGCGCCCCTCGTCGCTTCGGTGGCGTGGCTGGCGTGCGGGGGGCGCGGAGGAAGCGCGCCCGAAGCGCGCCCGCCCGCTGAGCCGTCGCTCGCCCAGCTGGTCGCGGCCCTCGCCGACGCCGGAGACGCGGCAGGCGCTCCGGCCGGCGACGGTGTGCCGCGCCTTTCGGTCGTGCTCGAAGATCCTCGCCTCGCGCTCGCCCGCGATCGGGTCGAGGCGAAAGACGACTTCGCCGCGGCCCGCGAAGTGGACCGCGTACGGGCCGAGGTCGTACTCGACGCGCGACAGACCTGCGCCTGGGACTACCTGGCGGGCCGGCTGCATCTGTCCGCCGGCGACGCGAACGACGCGGTCGCCGCGTTCGAGCGCGCCGCGTCGGCCGGCGACGGCGGTGTCCCGTGCGCGCTCGCTTCGTACGCCCGGCTCCGCGAGGCCGAGGCGCTGGTCCGGGCCGGCCGGTATGAAGAGGCCGTCACTTGGGCCCGGAGCGTCAGCGACGACATCGCCGCGCACGACGAGACGAAGCTCACCATGGCCGACGGGCTGAATGGCAAGGGCGACCGGGCGGGCGCAGTCGCGATCTGGCGCCCCTTCCTCGCCGCGAACCCTCACGGTCTCCGCTGGGTCGACGTGTCGATCCAGCTCGCGACGGCGCTCCTCGACGGCGTCGATGGGCCGCCCCGGGGTGCCGCGGCGGAGGCGATCGAGCTGACCACGCGCGTTCTCGTCGAAGCCCCGTCGGTGGCCGACAAGCTCGCGGTCGCCGACCTGCGCCAGCGCGCCGGCATGGCCTCGAAGGCGCCTCTCCGGCCTCTCGCGCTCGAAGAACGCGCGCACCAGGCGCAGGCCTGGCTCGACGCCTCGCTGCCCAAGCACGCGCGCGAAGCCGCTAACGACGTGCTCGCGTCGATCCCGAAAGGGGCCGGCCCTCACCGGGCGGTCGCATGCGCCGCGGCGATCGTGCGCGCGCAGGCGACGCTGAAGTCCAGGTCGGACGAAGCCGCGGCCGCCTGGGGAGCCGCCATCGCCCGGTGCGAGGGCGACGACGCGCTCGTCACCGCGCTCTACTACGGCGCGCGCGCCAGCGTCTCCGCGCACCACGACGCGGAGGCTCTCGCGCGGTTCGACAGGGTCGAGAAGCTCTTTCCGAAGCACCGTCTGGCTGACGACGCTCGCTTCCGCGCGGCGATGGTCGTGCAAGACGAGGGCGACGACGCGCGCGCGCTGGCGATGCTCGGCTCGGTCCCCGACGCGTATCCGGACGGCGACATGGGAGGCGAGGCTCTCTTCCGCATCGCGCTCGACAAGCTCGCAACCGACGACCTCGCCGGGGCCGCGGCGGCCCTCGACCGCGCGCTCGGCATCGCGCCCGCGCCATCCGCGCCCGCGTCGAGCGCGAGCAAGCGGGCGGAATATTTTCGTGCGCGCGTGGCCGAGAAGGCGGGCTCGGTCGACGAGGCCAAGCGGCGCTACGCGGCGCTCGTGAGCGACGCACCCCTCGATTACTACATGCTGCTCGCCTACGCCCGGCTCCGGGCCATCGACGACGCGCTCGCCCGGGCCACGCTCGAAGGGGCAATCGCGCGCGATGCCGCCTCGCCGCCGATGACGCGCACGCGCGCCGAGTTCGCGTCTCCCGCGTTCGATCGATTCGTGAGCTTGCTCGAGGTCGGCGAAGTCGACCCGGCACGCCGCGAAGCAAGCGCAGGCGCGCTCGTGGGGGAGGGCGTCGACCCCGAAGTCATCTGGATCGTCGGCTGGCTCTACGACCTCGCCGGCGCCCCGGACGTCGGGCACGCATACGCACGAGGCCGCAGCGTGCACTGGCCCGCGGGCCGCTGGAAGCTCCCGTGGGAGGTCGCCTTTCCGCGCGCGTTCGACGCGACCGTTACGCGCGAGAGCGACTCGGCGCGTATTCCGTCGGCGCTCACCTGGGCCATCATGCGCGAGGAGTCGGCTTTCAACCCGGAGGCCAAGAGCGTCGCGAACGCCATCGGGTTGATGCAGCTCATGGCGGGCACTGCGCGACTGGTGGCGAAGGACGCGCGAGACGTGAACGGTCCCGTGCCGCTCCCCTACGACGAGTCTTCGCTTCATCGGCCGGCCGTGTCGATCGCCCTGGGGGCGCGCCTCCTCTCGTCGCTGCGCGGCACCTTCCCCAGCCACCCGGCCTTCGCGATCGCGGCCTACAACGGCGGTTCGAACGCCGTGCGTCGCTGGCTCATCCAGCACGGAGGCGACGACTTCGACGTCTTCGTCGAGCGCATCCCTTTCGAGGAGACGCGCAGCTACGTCAAGCGCGTGCTCTCGAGCGAGGCGGCTTACGCCTATCTCTACGCGCCGACGGCGCTCGACGAGATCCTGGCCGTGCCCACGCGCCTCGTAGCGCCGCAAAGCGTAACGACGCCCTGAGTGTCGTTGACCTCAAATGCACATTTACTGGCACGGCTAGACGAGCAATCCCAGCTCGAGCATCGACGCGCCGCGACGCCGCGCGATGATCACATGATCGAGGAGCGGCGTGCCCACGACGCTCGCCGCTCGCTCGACCGCCTTCGTGAACACGATGTCTTCTGGGCTGGGCGCCGGGTCGCCGCTCGGGTGATTGTGCACCAGAACGAACGCGCTCGCGCCCTCGCGGAGGGCGATGCGCAGCGGATCTCGCGCGGCGACGTGCAGTCCGTGGATCCCGCCGGACGCGACGCGGCGGGCGGCACGCAGGCCGTGATGGCCGTCGAGCGCGAGCAGCCAGAGCTCTTCGTGATCGAGGATCGAAAGTCGCGGGCGTGCCCACTCTTCGACCGCCGACCTGTCGGGCAGCCGCACCGCCGCCTCGAGCGACGCCGCGAACGTCGCTCGCCGTCCGAGTTCGACGGCAGCGACCAGACGCGCCCCCTTGGCGGTTCCGACGCCAGCGCGCTGCGCCAGCTCGCCGATGCCCGCGCGCGCGAGCCCCGCGACGCCGCCGTGCTCTTCGAGGAGCATCACGGCGAGGACGCTCACCGGGAGCCCGGCGCGTCCCGTTCCGAGCACGATGGCCACGAGCTCGGAGTCCCCCAGATGCTCGACCCCGACGGCGATCGCGCGCTCACGCGGACCCGCCCACGACTCCGAGTGGCTCATGTTCGCGAACCCATGTTCGCGATTCCCATCGCAGGGCGCATGCCACGGCGGGTCCCCCAGCGCACGCTGCGCATGCCGCTCGTCGCGAGCGCGATCGTCGCGCTCGGACTGGCCGCGGTCACAACGCGCGTGTCGCGAGACGGCCCCGCGGCCGCGCGTTCTTTACTGGCAGACGCCGACGGCCTTGCTGCGGAAGAGCGGCAGCATCGCGACGCAAGCCCGCCCGGGCTTCGCCGTGTTCGCGCACGCGTGCGGGTCGGCGGTATAACAGAGCGGTGCGCACGTCGCGGCGTCCTGCGCCCCGATGCAGACGAGCCCGCGCGCGCAGTGCTCGGCGTCGCAGCGGTCGCCGTCTTGGGCGGTTCCCACGTTCACGCAGCTGGTCGTGCCGTCTTCGCGCACGACCGAGCACTGCTGGGTCGCCGGGCAGAAAGCGTCTTCGAGGAGCAGGCACGGGAGCTGCGGCATGCAGACCGGCACGACGATCGTCGGGTCTTGCGCCGTGGGCTGAACGTCGCAGAACTCGTTGATCTGGCAGGCGCTCGTTCCGGCGCAGCAGTAGTGCCGGCACGAGCCGGCGCCGATGCACTCGTGCCCGGCAGCACACTGGTCGGATTGCGAGCAGGTGGCGTTGGTCATTCCGAGTCCGGCGGGGAGGCAGCCCGGGTTCGAGCCGCTCATGATGACGTGGCAGGCGGGGGCTGCGCTGACGTCGAGGTCGAAGCCGGCGTCGGAGCTGCCCCCGTCGACCGGGAGATCGCAGGCGTTGAGCACGTCGTCGGGGAAGCAGCTGGAGTAAGACGCGTGGCAGAGCGGACTGCCCTGGAGCGACTGCGCCCGCGCCGTACCTTGCGGCACTTCGTCGGAGGCCCCCGCATCCGATGCGTCTGCGACGAACGCGTGGATCGTGGTCGGCGTCGCGCCGCTCGGGCTGGGCGGGTTGGCCCCGCTGCCGCAGCCGGCAAAAACGAGGGCTACGGCGAGCGCCGGTGCCGAGGCGACGACGGCGGCGAGGCCCATGAATGCAGCGGAGCGAGGGAACATCGAAGCGAAGGGAAACCGAGGCGTGCGGTCGCTAGAGATCCACGACCCGTGCCGCGTGGGTGAACTGTGGCCGCTCTTCGCGGCGATCGCCAGAAATCCCGAGTCACCGCGGCCGGACCGCGCCTCGACGGCGATCCGGGATCCGGCGCCGACCATGACGCCGGTGTCGCGGCCTCGGGATGGGGACCGAGGCTGGGTGTGATCTGACGAGGCATGGGGGAGCCGTGTCGAGCGACGGCCCTGAACGCTTGCTCCGTTGGCTTCGCTTGCTTCAGGGGACTTCGACTTCGCGTACGGCCGCGTTGCCGGCGGCGTCGAAGGCCCGCACGGTCACGAGGTGCGGCCCACGTCCTGCCGGGAGGAGCGACGTGAGATCCGCGTCGACCGTCTCGCTGGCGGTGTCGAAGATTCCGTCAGCAGGCGACACCGGCCGCCATTCGAGCTTGCCGTCGATCGCGACCTCGACCCTCGCGATGGGCCCCACGCCGTCGACCACGTCGGCGCGAAGGCGGCGCCCGTTGATCGCGAGCGCGTGAAAGACCGGTGGCGTGTTGTCGATCAGCACCGGCGGGCTCTCGAGGGCGTGGTGCATCACCTCTTCGGGCGCGTTCGCGATCTCGTCGCTCGCGTCGACACGCACGCGGTAGCTCCCCTCGGGAAGCGCCGCGGTGTCCCAATCGAGCTCGGACTTCGTGAGTACGTCGTCGGGCGGCGTGGCGTCGACCCATCGCGTCTGGCCTTCGCGCCGGAACTGCACTCGATAGCGGAGCTCGTCGCTGTCGGGGTTGTCGACCTTCCACGAGACGTGGACCACGCTGTCGTGCTTGGCGGGCTCGCCACCGCTCGCCGGGAGACCCTCCTTCGTCTCGCGGGTCACGCCCTTCTCGTGGGCCTCGACGTCGGTCACGACCGCGCGCAAGTTCTCGGTCGCGAACGCGAGGGTCACGTCGGCGATGGACGCGGCGGCGTCGCGCAAGCGCGCCCGCACTTGAACGAAACGGCCCCCCGGGCTGGGAACGTTGGCGCCCTGCCCGACGGGGCCCTGCCACGCGCTCCACGTCGTGTCGGGGACCACGGTATCGCCCGAGCGCGTCGAGACCTCGACCGACCCGGTGCTGCGCCACGTCAGGTGGCCGAACCGCGCGCGGAGACCCGCGTCGAGGGCCTTGCTCGTCCAGACGGCGTCGGCTCCCCCGATGGAGAGCACGCGATGAAACACCGCCGGATCGCTGCCGAGGACGAACCGCGTTCGCCCCGCGACGCCGATCGCTCCGACCTGGCGGTCGTCGGTGTCGCCGACGAGCGACACGGTGTGCGTGTCGTCGACGCTGTAGACGCGGCCTTCGGCGCCCGTGCCCACGTACGACGTTCCGCGCTCGTCGACGGCGAGCGAGACGTAGTGGAAGTCGTCGTGGTGCATCATGCGCTCGGGCCGCCCGCGCGCGTCGAACCGCCAGAGGGTGCCCTTGCCCGGCTTGGGCTTGGGCAGCGTCGCGGGACCGGCCGGGCTACGACCGCCGCCGCGACGCGAGGACGGCGACTCGCTCTCGTTCGTGGAGGTCGGTGGCTCTTCGTTGACCACGGCGTACACGGTCCCGTTGGGACCGAGGGCGATCGCGTGCACGTCGCTGCCCGGGAAGTCGTAGAGGACGCTCGCGCGCCCCGCGAAGGCGATACGATAGAGGAGACCCTTGCCACTCGTGCCGGCGTAAACCGTGCCGTCGGCCGCGACGGCCAGCGAGACGACGAACGGGTCGTCGCCCTTGAAGTACACGCTCGAGGCTCCGCCGGGCTCGATATGCATGACCACGCCTTCGGCGCCGGTTCCTGCGAAGAGCCCGGTTCCCGCCTTGTCGACGGCCAGGGCGAAGACGTTGTCGACCCCGGGGAGCGTGGCGAACAGCTGGGCTTTGCCCGCTGCCACCTTGTAGATGCGTCCGCTGGTCGTGCCGGCGTACACGGTCCCGGCGTGGTCGACCGCTAGGGCCGTGACGGCGCTCTCTTTCGTGTCGGCGAGCACGGCCGCCTGGTCGCTCGCGATGCGCACCACCTTGCCGCCGGAGGCAGGGCCCGTCCCGACGAGGACGCTGCCGTCGGCGAGGGCCACCGCGCACGTGGCGGTGGTTCCCGCGTCGGCCGGGAGGGGTACGTTGCCGAGCGTCCATCCCGCGCGCACGACCCCATCAGAGCCGACGCTCACGCCTTTGACGTCGCCCCCAGAGAGTTTCTCGAGCGAATCGAGCTCGAACGTGCGGGTCCCGACGGCCCCCGCGTTCTCAGACGCGGTGGCGAGCGCGGCCATGGAGGCCACGACGACGAAGAGTGCACCAAGGCGCATGCATGCTTAATTACACGGCTTCGGCCGAGAGCGGCAGCCGGTCGGTCAGCCGACCTTCGCGCCGCACGTCGCGCAGAAGTGGGTGCCCTTGGGCACGATGGCCCCGCAGCCGGCGCACCCCATCGCGTGACGCTCTGCCCCGCATTGCGGGCAGAAGCGCCCGTCGCCGAGGGCGACTCCGCACGCCGTGCACTTGTTTGCCGCGCCGGCGGTCGGGCCGGGGGCGCGGGCGACCGCGGTCGCGCTCATCTCGAGGTCGCCCACGAGGTCCGCGTGGCGCGCTTTCTCGAGAAGCTGCTGACGCACGGCCTCGGCCTTCGCTTGCGCATGGGCGCTCGCGAGTTCTTGCTGAAACTTGGGCGCGCACCCGTCGCACATGTTCGCGTCAGCGTTCCAGCAGACGTCCGGGCAGACCCACTTTCCGCAGCGGCTGCACTGGTGAAAATGCTTCTTGCCCTCGACGACGGCCTCTTCGAGGGCCGAGTCGTGGGCCTTGCCGCCGACGGCCCGCTGGATCTCGTAGGCCGAGTTACCGGCGGTGTTGAAAAAACCGCCAAAGACGCTTCCCGCGACCCGGAGCGCAGACTCGGCCATTCCGATCGCCGATGCTTGAAACTCGGTCATGAAGCCGTTGCCGCACTTGTCACAGTGGAACTTGAACTGGTACCCGCGGTCGCTGCACAGGTCCTCGTAGTTCTGGACGAACTGAATCATCGCCATGCCGGCAGGCTAGCGCATCCGGCTGCGCTTGTTCATCGCCGTCGTTACGGCTGGTCTTCGCTTGGGCGCACTGCCCAATTCGAATAGGCTGCCGGCGGTACTGCGGGCGGGAATCCGACGGCGCTCGGCGGGTGCCGCGCGGGCGGGACGAAACGCGACGAAGACGTGAGGGATCAAGCGGGGGCGCGCGGGCAATTCGAGCTGGCTTGGGGCAACCTCGACCCAGCTCAAGGAAGCACAGGCGGCGGGGAGAGGGGGGGTGGACCGATTGAACGAGTGGTACGTTGCGACGCTCCTCCTGACCGGAGGCATCTGCCTCGGCTTCGGGATGCACGCGGTCATGCTCGCGCGCCAGAGCCGCGAGCGCGCGTACGTCTGGCTGGCGCTCCTCTCGCTGCTCGAGGCCGCGTACTGCGTCGTGCACTACGGCTACGTTCGCGAAGTCCGTCCGGCGATCGCCCTCCACTGGGCGCAGGCGTTCTGCATCTTCACGCCGTTCATCACGTACGTTTTCGCGGAGCTCGTCGTCGACCTGACAGGCCGCGGCGCGCGGCGCCAGCGATGGGTCCGCGCGTACCAGGCGACGAACCTCGCCGCCGCGAGCGCCTTCTCGATCCAGGTGGCGATCGACGCGGCCGCGGGAACCACCGTGTTGATGGGCCACTCGCTGGTGACGGATCTCGGGACCCGCCACCGCTATCGAATCCCCTTCACGCTGCTCGGGGAAGCGTGGCTCGCCTGGGCGTCGATCACGTTCGTCGTGTTCACGGTGGTGCTCGTTCGCGGATATCGAACGCGCCGCTATCTCTTGCCGATCGTCGTCGGCTGCGTGGCCTATTTCGCCGCCACGATCTCCGACTTCGTCGTCGTGACCGGCGGCTTCGACATGTACTACGTGCAGCACCTCGGGTTTGCCGCGCTCGTCGCCGGCTTCTACGTCGTGCTGGCGCGACGCTACGAGCTGTCGCTGGCCGAGCTGAGCGCCGCGGTCGACAGCCTCAAGGAACAGCACCGCCGCCTGCGCGTGTCGCCCCAGGTCGCGCACCGGCAGCGCCTCGACGGCATCGGCCTGCTCGCCGCCGGCGTCGCGCACGAGATCAACAACCCCGTTCACGGAATCATGAACTACGCCGAGCTCCTGAAGCGGCAGACGACCGATCCCCAGGCCGTCGCCTTCGCGGTCGAAATCGCGCACGAGTGCGCGCGCGTCGCGAGCATCGTGAACGCGCTGCTCTCGTTTTCGCGGAGCGACGACAAGCAGCTCGGCGGCATCACTGCGCGCGAGGTCGTCGAAGACGTCGTGCGCTTGATGCGCAATGCCATCGCGACTCAGGGCGTCCACCTGGAGCTCGACATCGAGGACGACATTCCCGAGATACACGACGGAGCGCAGCGCCTCAAACAGGTGATCATGAACCTGCTGACCAACGCGTGCGACGCCCTCCACGAGCGCGACCCGCGGCGCACGGGCGACAAAGTCGTGCGCATCGTGGCCCGGAAGGAGGAGGCCGACGACGCCACGTACCTCGTCATCGAGGCCATCGACAACGCCGACGGGATCGAGCCGGCGCTGCTCGAGCGAATCTTCGACCCGTTCTTCACCACGAAGCCGCCCGGCCGCGGCACGGGTCTCGGACTGGCGATCAGTCAGGAGCTGGTCGCGGGCTACGGCGGCGAGCTCACGTGCCGCACCGAGCGAGGCGAAGGTTCGAGCTTCAAGCTCAAGATTCCCGTGCGCGACGGGTCGCAGCGGCCTCCGGCGCTGGGGCGGCTCTAGCGGCGGCGCAGCCGTCCGCGTCTTGGGAGTCACGACGGAGGCGGTCGCGCTATGCGCGACGGCCTCCTAGCCCAGGACGCG
>CALFNG010000425.1 GCA_937902985.1 uncultured Myxococcales bacterium | reverse complement strand
GAGCGATCCGACGCCACGAACGCCTCGGCGGCGTACTGGGCCACTATCGGCGGGATGCCGCAAAGCGCGGCCGTTCGAGTTTTCGGACAGGACGGGGATGCGTCGGCGGGTGCCTGCCTCCGCGCCGAGCGGCCCCTGCTCCGTCGCGTGGCGCTCCTGACCGGCGACCGCGACGGTGTCGTCGACGAGACGCGGCGCGTCGGAAAGCTACTCGAGGATGCAGCCGTCCCGGTCCGCACGTGCATCGTTCCCGGCCTCGGCCACGAGCTTGCAGTGACGCGTCCGGGAACTCCCTACCGAAGGCTCGTCGCGTGGCTACTTGGGGGACGCCCGCGCACGCGGCGCCGCTGAGCACGACCCTTCCCAGAGCAGCCAACGTGTGTACCCTGGACCGATGGGGGTCGTTCGCTGTCCGGTCGAATGCCCGGGGTGCAAGGGAAAGATCACGCTGCGGCTCGGCGTGGGCATGGACGCCCGTCAGCCTTTCTTCTACGTCTGCGGCGACTGCAAGGCGGCCACGAAGGGCGCTCTGTTGCTGGACTCGACGAAGGAGGGACCCACGACGGAGGTCGAGCTCGAGGCGGGACACATTCTCGACTCGTTCGACGGCTGCACGCAGACGATCCACCTCAACCCCGAAATTCCGAGCGTCGCCGACGCCCCCGATTTCAGCCATCCTGGCGGCTCTGCGTTCATCTTTCACTTCCAGAACCTCGGCCCCGAGCGCATGCAGTTCTGGGAACACCAGGTGCAGGAGTTCGAGCACTTCGTCCGAAACGGGTGGCCCGCCCTCAAGCGGTTGACGGCGTACTACCTGAACAGCGACTGGCCGCGCTTCGATAAGGCCGTTCCTGAACTCGTCGAAGGGATGCCGGAAATCAAGGAGCAATGGCGGCGCGAGGACGTGATCCACCAGCTCTACGACCACGCCTTCCTCGTGCTACTCGCGCTTGGCCCTCCGCACTATCCGGAGATGAAGCTGGAATGGAATGCGCTCTGGGATTCGACGCGGCCGAACTGGCGCGCAATGACCGCCTTCGCCGCGCGCGAAGCTGGTACCGGAGGCTTTCACCAGCTGCAGCGGGATGTGTTCCATCTCCTCGAACAGTTCACGGACCTTCGCCGGACGCTTGCCGCTGGGTTCCTCCTCGACATGTACCCGCCTGGCAAGGAAAAGGAGCGCGATGGTCTTCGCATGTTCCGCGACGACTTTCCGATGCTCCGGGACTTCTACATCCAGGCGTTCGAGAAGTGCCATCGCGGCCTCCGCTACGTCATCGGTGCCGTGAACGCCGAAGCGCGCGGCAACGAGAATGCGTTTCCGGCTTGGCCATCGAAGCCTTTTAGTAGACCCGATAAGGTGTTGAAGAATCTCGACGAGTTCGAAAAGCTCGTCAACGCTAACAAGAGACTTTGGCTCAAGACGTTGCCGAAGTGGGACAACGTCTGGGACGAGTTCTTCGACCGGAGCTTTCGCAACGATATAGGCCATGCGTCGGTGCGGCATCAGCTATCGGATGGTGTCCTGGTGCGGGATGACGATCCGCCCCAGCCCTACCTCGACTTTGTGCGGCGGGCTGCAAGAGTCGGGAACCCGATCCTGATGCTGCTGAACGTGCTCAAGATCCTCTGCATCTACGCGAACCCGGGCGCCACGCCGTAGGGCGACGCGGGAAAACGGTTCCCGGCACCGAGCGCCCGTTGCAGCGTCACTGAACAGAACGCCGCCGCGCCACGGAACCTTGGAGCAGCTGCACATCCGCTCCAGTAAAGGTCAGCGGTCTAAGTATCCGTACCTGTGCACGTTTTTCTAGGGCCTCCAGGGACCGGAACAGAAGAATCCTGGCACCCGCCAAAGGCAGCGTTAGACTTTCCGACACCCTGGGCTGGGGGGCCGTCGCGCCCCCGGCAACCGGCCACGGGGGGTTCGAGGTACGAGGAAAGTGAGGGCCACCATGGCCAACGCCGACGTGCAGCAGTTCGGTGACGTGAAATTCAGGGAGGACTCCCCGAACGCGCAGCTCGATGAGCTTCTCGATCGCCTCGTGGAGGATCTGCAGCTCACTCCCACGCAGCATCAGAGTGCCGAGGAGAAATACCTTGCCGTGGCCAGGTGGCTCAGTGCGCCGGGAAGTCCGGTCGAAGCCATGGACCCGCAGATATATCCGCAAGGCAGTCTCCGAACCGAAACGACGGTAAGACCGCTCGCGCACCAGGAATTCGATCTCGATCTCATCTGCGAGCTCGAAGCTTCGCCGGACCATGGTCCGGGAGCCCTTTACGAGCTGCTCTGGGCCAGGATGGAGAGCAACGAGCGCTATCGACCGATGCTCGAACGCTGCGCGCGCTGCATGCGCCTGAACTACGCTAACGATTTTCATCTCGACATCGTTCCGGCGATTCCGGACCCGGCCGGGGCATCCGCCACGTCTCTGCTCATCCCCGACCAGGAACAACGCTCCTGGCGTCCGTCGAATCCGAAGGGTTACGCCGAGTGGCTGGAACAGATGGCCCGGCTTCCCATCGTCGAGAAGCGCACAATGGGCGCAACGATCGAGCCGCTCCGCGCACCACAGCCGGTGACGACTAAGCCCCCGCTCAAACTGGCGATACAGCTGTTCAAGCGATGGCGTGATGTCACATACGCCCCGCGCCCCGAGGAGCCGCCGTCGTCGATCATCCTCGCGACGATCGCGGGGCACGTCTACGGCAAGGAAGAACACGTGACGGACGCCCTCAGCGCCGTCTTGGGCAGGACACTGGCGTGGACACGTCGCGAAGACATTCACCTCCAGAACCCCGCCAACGACAAGGAATGCATCACCGACAGGTGGCACAAGAAGCCTGGCGCCTACGACGCCTTTCGCCTGGAACTCGAGGCGTTTCACCTGCGCTGGCAGAGGCTCGTGAATGAGGGAACCATCTTCGACGTCTCCAAGGATCTCGAGCGGCTGTTCGGCGAGAAGCCCGTCAAGAGGGCGATGAAGGCGTACGCGGAGAGCCGCGCGCAGGCCCGGCAGACGGGTCAGCTCCACACGTCCCGGACAACGGGCGCCCTGCTGACCAGTGCCGGAAGCCAAGCGCTGCGCGTCGCGAGCCACACCTTCTACGGCGGCACAGACGACACGTGATCGGCCTCCGCGAGCAAGGTGCGCATATTCGCACCTATTTCCCGAAGTTCAACGTCCGCTACCGCGATGGTGAACTCGTCGCCGATGGCGAGGTCCAGCCGACTCCGCGCAGCCTCAAGTACCGGCTACGCGTCACCTATCGGGGAGGCGATCGTCCTCGCGTCCATGTCCTATCGCCGAAGCTCGTTCCCCGCGAGCCGGATGGCGCGCTTCCGCACGTGTATCCGGAGGACAGACTTTGCCTCTATCCCTCCTCTCGGAGCCACGCGATGAAGTCGTCGACGTGAGACCCGAGCAGCG
>CALFNG010000424.1 GCA_937902985.1 uncultured Myxococcales bacterium | reverse complement strand
TAGAGCAGCGGACTCTTAATCCGTTGGCTGACAGTTCAAGTCTGTCATGGCCCACCAGTAGTAGATCCGAGCGGTTAGAGCAGCCCTCGGACCGGACGAAGGAGGGCGAAGGGGGCGCCGTTTGCACCTCCGTTTGCACCCCCCTCGACGAGGGGGCCCTCGAGGCCGCGATCGACGCCGTGACGCGCGCTCTCGCGACGGCCGAGGACGACGTGATCCCGGAGCTCGTCGCCGAGCGTCGAGCGATGCGTGAGGAGCTCGGCGACCTGCGCACCGCGCGGGCGCCTGACGAGGGCGTCGTCAGCCTCGACGACGAACGGGCGCGGAGGGGTCGCGAGCGGTAGGAAAAGGAAGCGCCCCGGGCCGGCCAGGGCCCGAGGCGCCGATGACCACGCGAGGGACGCATGGCCAAAGCGCAGCATGACGCAAGATCGGCCTCAGGCAAACGACGCGAGCCGTCGCCCGAAGAGCAGCGGCAACGCGCCGATGATTCATCGCGTGCCGACGAGATCGTCCGCACCGTAACCCAAGCGCGCGCGCTCCTGTGGGGTACGGAGCGCGAAGCCAACGACGCCCGCGGCCTGATCCGCCGCGCGTACCAAGCGCTCCTCGGAAAGGACCCGAGTCGCACGGACGTCAGGCTCGGCGTGCTGCGGCGAGCGATAGAGGCAAGCGAGAAAGCGCCATACCCTGGATCACGCGTCTTCCTCGTCGACGCCTTTCTTCGGCTGGAGCTCTCCGGGGTTGATCCCAAGCGTCCCCTCGTGCAGCGCGTCGTCGAACTGTGGCCATCGCGGCGAGGGGTCTGGGCCGCCCTCGGCGAACTCGCGCGGGACATCGGCATCGAGGCGACGGACGCGTCGCTGAAGGCGATGTGGAATGCAAAGCCAAAGTAGTAAGTAGCGTCTTACCGGATCGGGTCCGCATGCTCTCGACGCATGCAGGACGTCAACACCACGTTAGCGCTCGGGGCCGCCCGAGCCCGCGCGCTCGCGGTTCGCGCAAGGGTCGACCCTCGGACCATCGACCGTGCCTACCGTGCCGCGCGGGGCGATGGCGCTCCCCCCAGAGGAGACGCGGGCCAGAGGGCGCTTGAGGCCCTCCGCGCCGAAGGGCTCATTCCTGCGGGCTCGCGATGAGCCGTGCCCTCCGGGCCGTCGCGGCGCCTATCCCAGATGCGAACGCCATCGCACTGCGCGCTCTCGCCGCGGCCCTCGCTCCCCACCTCCGCGAGCTTCTCGCCGCCGAGCGGCGCGAGGACGACCTCCTCGACGTCCTCGAGGCGGTGCCGGGCCCGAAGCGCACGATCATGCGGGCGGCCAGGACGGGCAAGATAGCGGGCGCGCGTCGCGTGGGTCGCAGGTGGCTTGCTTCGCGTGCCGCGATCGATGTGTGGCTCCGTGAGCTTGGCCCTCGCACGATGGCCGCTCGCGACGACGAGGCTGACGAACTCGAGCCGATGCGGCGCCGACTGCTCGCCGGTGGGAGCCGACGATGATCCGAGAGTCGATCTGGGTCGCCCTCGACGAGGATCTCGTGCGCGCCCTCGACGAGCTCGCGAAACGACGAGGAGTCACCCGTCACGAGATCGCGCGCATCGCGCTCCGGCTTGGTGCCGACGAGATTCGTCGAGCTCGAGCCGCGACGGAGCAGCTCTCGCTCAATGCCGTCGCCAGGCCGTCAGGGTGCTCCCGATGAGCGCGGTCGATCACCTCGAGCGCGCGCGCGTCTCCCTCGCTGCTCCGGCGACCGCAGGCGCCGACATGTCCGTGATCTACACGGCGACAGCCAGAGCGGCCCTCGAGCGAGCCGCCGAGGAGATCGCCAGCCTTCGCTTGCTGCTCGATGCGCGCGAAGTGGAGCTCGTTCGCCGCGGCGCACCCGTCCAGCTTGGGATCGCGGAGTCCGGAGAGTGACGCTCCCTACGTTCGCCGGCGTGGACCCTATGAACGATCCCGACGACGTCATCTTCGACGTGCTCGCGCTGCCGGCGTGGCGGCTTCACCCCGACGGCGACCTGACGCACTTCGCCGCGAAGCACCGCGGCGTCGCGTGCCGAATGCGCTGGGCGGAGATCTGCGGCTACCTGTGCCGCGGCGTCCCCGGCGATCCGTCGCACTACCCCGACCCGGAGATTGCGAAGCGGCAAGAGGGCGGCTGGACGGGAGGCCTCTACCGCGACGGCTGGCGGCATCACTCGGCGTTCGTGTGCACGCAGTTGCTCACCATCGACGTCGACGCGCACGGCGAGATCGAACGCGCTGCGGAGGCGCTCGCGCCGTTTCGGAAGGCGATTCACTCGACATTCAAGTCGACACCAGACGCGCCGCGCTGCCGCGTCGTCCTGCCTCTCGCGGTGCCGTGCACGGACCTCCGTGAATACAAGCGAGCGCACGCCGGCGTTCGGGAGCGCCTCTACTCATGGGGCTACGTCCGCCCCGACCGACGCGCAGGCATCAAGGGCGACATCGACGAGGGCGCCAGCGACGCGACACGACTGAGCTATGCGCCGATGTACCAGCCCGGGCGAGCGTTCCGCTTCCTCGCGACCGCCGGCCTGGCGCTCGACGTGCCCCGCATCCCGGAGCCGCCCAAGTCTGCCCCACGGCCGCCCACGACGGCGCTGCGCGAGCGCAACCCCGACCGATACCGCGAGGCAGCGCTTCGACGCGCTGAGGACGAAGTGCGGACGGCTCTCGAGGGGCAGCGGCACGAGTCGCTGTTCAAAGAGGCCGCGTCCCTCGCCCGACCCGAGCTCGAGCTGCGCGAGGAGGACATCTGGAGCGCGTTGCTCCCGGCCTTCCTCGCCATCGCGGGCGAAGCGCGCCGACGCGAGGGCGAGAGGACCATCGCAGACGGAATCGCGAGAGGCAGGGCCGCCCGATGACCGCCGGCTACGTTCCGAGCGGCAAGCCACCGATCGACCCGTACGCGCCCGTGCCAACTGCGAAGGCGAACGGCGTGCGCGGCGCGAACGGGTCGCCCTACAGCGAGTTTCGAGAGAGGCAGGCCGACGAAGCGGGCTTCGTCCGGTGCATGACGGCCGACGAGTTCTTCGCCGTCGAGAGCGCCGCGAACCTCGTGGTACCGGCGCTCGGCATCTGCCCCGGGCCTCCGACAGGCCTCGTGGGCCAGGCCTACGTCGGCAAGACCATCGTCGCCCTGGCCGCCGGCATGGCCGTGGCGCTCGGTCGCGAGCTCTGGGGCACGTGGCGCGTCCAGCAAGGGGCGTGGCTGCATCTGGACTACGAGCAGGGCCGCCGGCACACGAAGGCCCGCGTCCGCCGGCTGGCCCGAGCATTCGGTGTGTCCGACGACGAGGTCCGCGCGCTCATCGCAACCGGCATCATCCGCATCGCGGTCCACCCCGAGCTCCGGCTTACGACCGCGAAGGCGGCGGACCACTACACGCGAGCGTTCGAAGGCGTGCGCTTCGTCACCTGCGACTCGTTGCGGCCGATGCTTGGCGGGGTCGACGAGAACTCGTCGCAGGTGCGAGCGATGCTCGGCGTCCTCTCGCTCGCCTCCGATCGCAGCGGCGCCGCGGTCGCGCTGATTCACCACGGAGGCAAGACACCGCTCCAAGGCGAACGCGCGCGCAAGGAAACACCTCGAGGCTCGAGCGGCATCGTCGACGAGTTCCAAAGCCTCTTCGTCATGACGAAGAAGAAGGGCGACCCCGTGGCGCTCGTCACGCACGAGAAGGACCGCGAGCTCGGTGAGCCCGCAGCGGACTTCGGCCTACGCATCGACGACGTGGCCGACGAGCGCGATCCGAAGTGGGGGCTTCGAGTCTCGCACGTTGACTGCGAGCAGATGGGAGCCGCGAAGGAGACCCACGACGGGCGCTTCCTGAAGGCACTGGCAGCAGCGCGCGACTGCATCCGCGACAACCCGGGCATCGCCGGCATCGGGGCGGTAGCCGAGCGCCTTGGGGTCCGGCGTACGGCAGTCAGCGCGGCGGTGAATCAGCTCATCGCCGACGGCGTCGTGACCCCGACCACGGCCCCGAAGAACGGCACCCGGCTCTACCTCTCGCACGCCGTTCCGACGGAGGCCGCATGAGTCCCGTCCGCCCGTCCGAGTCCCGTCCGAGTCCCGTCCCGGACGCGACTGAGTCCCGTCCCGCGAGTCCCGTCCCGGGAGGACAGTCCCTATTGGGACGTCCGGGACGGGAGTTGCGAGGGGGTCTGAGAGGGTTCGTGGTGAGCATCCACGACGGGACGGGAGTCGCGAGGGATAACTCGCTTTCAACGCCCAGCGTGGAGGCAGACGACCGTGTGCGAGTGGCCCTGCTCGTCGACGAGGGCCTTGCCGCATGCGCTGGCAGGCACGGCGCAGAAGTCCGAGACGTCACGCATGGGCACAGCCTCGGCGCCGCACGCGGCCAGCGCCAGGAGGGCGAGCGTGATGAGCCGCATGCCCTCGAGCGTACATCGACGGGCCGAGCCCTGGTGCACCCCCTGGCCTCAACAGAAGAAGCCCGGGCGGTGGTCCGTAGGGCCCTCGAAAAAAGTACGCGGCGCAAAATTGAATTACGCCCTGTTACGCCTGTTACGGGTGGAAGCATGAACGAAGGCGCCCGCCAGTTGGATGGTAAAAACCTCAAGGGTTCCGCTGCCGTGGCGGCGCTCGCGGGGGCTGGACTCAAGGTTACGCGGATGACGGTCTCGCGCTGGTCGCGAGGGAAAAGCGTGCCAGACGACGCCGCTCGTGACGTCCTCGCGTCGGCGCTCGGGATCCCGGTGCCCGCGTGGGACCTCGAGCCCGCAGTGCCGACGGCGAAGGTCTCGAGGCCGTCCAAGCACAAGCCCCCTCGTGGCAAACCCAGGCCGCCCCCCTCGCCGCTGTCGCTCGACATGCCCACTGCTGCCGCCCTCGCGAAGGAAGCCCTGGCGGCCGTCCAGATGCTCCAAATCCAGCTCGAGAGCTCGACCCTGAGCATCGAGGGCAGGAAGAAGCTCGGCGACATGCTCGGGGCGGCGATCGACCGCTACGCGAAGTACAGCGGCCAGGGCGCCCCGGAGAAAGACCTCGTGAACTCCCCGCAATGGGCGCGGCTGTCCGACATGCTGGTCGGCGCGCTCGTGAAGCACCCCGAGGCCGCGCGCGCCGTCCAGGCCGTGCTCCGGGCCGCGCGATGACCGTCGTGCCGCTACGTGCCGGGTCCGTGCCGCGCGCACGCGTGCCGCAACGCCCCCCGGCCTAAGGGGCACTGGCACGTGCGGCGGGCACATGGGGGTGACGGCTTCCCGCCCGGCGATGGCTCTAGGCACGTCTGCGCGCCCACACCCCCCCCAAACAGTGTGGACACTGCTGAGGGCCTTCGGGCAGCGATTCTGAAACTCAGACCCGATCCGCGCGTGCCGCGTGTCCCGGGACGAAGTAAGACTGACGACATGAAGGGCGGTCCCCCCTGCACCGTCTGCTCGCACGCGGACCGAGCCGCCATCGACGCGAGCCGTGGTGACATACGCCGTGTAGCAGCACGCTTCGGTGTGACGAAGTCGGCCCTCGGCCGCCACCGGAAGCACGCCCCGAAGCCGGTCGCGAAAAGCGACACGGTGCCCCCGCCGACGACCGAGCGAGAGGCGCTCCTCGACGCCCTGGCGAAGGCGAAGCACGGGCTCACGCGCGTCGAGACCGAGGACATGCCGCGGATGCTCAACGCCATGAGCTCGATCTCCAAGCGCCTGGCTCAGCTCGACGCGGAGCGCGACCTGTCGCTCGAGGACATCGCCAAGGCGCCTGCGTGGCGCGACCTGCTGGCCAAGCTCGACGTGGCGCTCCGCCCGTACCCGGAGGCCTGCCGCGCGATGGCGAAGGCGCTCACGGAGACCGCGTGAGTACCGGGCGAAACGGGCCGGCTCGCCGTGGCGGCGCTTCGTCAACTCGAGTTGCCCGGCGACCCATGGGAGGGCGAGGCCAAAATTTCCAAGGTCCCTTGGGCCTGCGCTCCCAATAGGGCTGTCGACCGGGTGTGGCCCAGCTTTCGCCGTCGTCGGCGATCCCGACCGCCATCGCGCCGGACTGCTTCTCGGCCGTCTGCGCTGCCTTCATCGCTCTGTGGCGCATCCGCCGTGCCGGTCGGCAACAACTCAGCGCGCGCGCCGTGATACGGTCGCCGGAGACGACGGGGGATCTCGGAGCGCCGAGCGCGGCGCCCCCTTCCGCTCTTGCCGCTGGGAAGAGACGATGGCACCCGCTGGTAGCAAGAACACCCCGGAGACCAAGGCACGGATCAACATCGACCGTCAGCTCGAGCAAGCTGGCTGGCTTGTGCAGGACCGCGACGAGATGAACCTCGCCTCCGCGAACGCTATCGCGGTCCGAGAGTTCAAGCTTGCGAAGGGTCATGGCTACGTTGACTACCTTCTCTTCCTCGACGGCCACGCCGTCGGGGTCTGCGAGGCCAAGCCCGCCGGCGTGACCCTCACGAGCGTCGAGCCCCAAGCGCAGAAATACGTCGAGGGGCTCCCCGCCGGGCTCGACGCGCCGCACAAGCCGCTCCCCTTCGCCTACATCTCGACGGGCGAAGAGACCGTCTTCTTCAACGACTTCGACCCGCGCCCTCGCTCACGGCAGATCTTCACGTTCCACCGCCCGGACACGCTGCGAGAGTGGCTGACCGCCGACACGCTGGACGCCTGGATCAAGCGCACAGGCGGCGCCTTCACCGCCGCCGACGACACGAAGCCGTCGACATTGCGTGCGCGCCTGCGCGCAATGCCCACGGTCGCGCTTCCTGGCATGTGGCCCAACAAGGTGCGGGCCGTCGTGAACATCGAGAAAAGCCTCTTCGACGACCGGCCCCGCTCCCTCATCCAGATGGCCACCGGCACGGGCAAGACCCTCCTCGCCGTCACGACGCTGTACCGGCTCATCAAGTTCGGCGGCGCGCGGCGTGTCCTCTTCTTGGTCGACCGCGATGACCTCGGCAGCCAGGCCGAGAAGGAGTTCAAGACCTTCCGGACGCCAGACGACAATCGGAAGTTCGAGGAGCTCTACTCGGTGCAGCGCCTT
>CALFNG010000423.1 GCA_937902985.1 uncultured Myxococcales bacterium | reverse complement strand
CCATGCCCCGACGTCACGCCGCATGATCCGCTGCCCCCGGATTCGACAAAGAGCCCAAAAACCTTCGCCACCTTCCTGGTCAGTGCGACCGTGAAGACGGCACCTTTGCAGACCACCTCAAGTGCATTGTCCCCCGTCACCGGGGTTACTCTTAACATATAGCTTAAGTTATCGGCAAGGTAGGTGAAAGTATGTCCAGCGTCTTTGCTAGTCTCAGGCGCAGACGCGAACAGCGTCGACGGGCCCCTGGTCGCGCCCCTCGGTGCTCTTGAGCGCCGCGATGTAGCGGTCTCGCAGCGCGTCGAGGTCGGTGAGGAGCGCGGGCCAGGGGGCGGCCTTCATGGCGTCCCTGGCCTGGCGCGCGCCGCCGCGGCCTGTCTCCGCATGCTCGCGACGAGCCCCCGGAGCGCGTCCGCCGTCCCATCGAAGGAGTCGGCCAGCGTCGCCGGCGACGGGCGTCTGAGACTCGGACCCGCTCACCGCCTCGAGAAGCATCGCCGCGACGCCGAGATGATCTTCGCGCTGCGGCCCGAGGGTCGCCGCGCATTCCCGCTGCATCGCTTCGAGATCGCCGCGCGTGCGACGTGCCACCGCGTCCATGGCCATCGTCCGTTCGCTCGGCGGGAATGCGGCGAGCGCGGTACAGCGCGCGGCTTGGGTCGGGCGTTCGTCGTCTTCTGCTTCGTGCTAGCTGTTTTCATGATCGTTCATCCACTCAGGTTCGGTCCACGCCCCCGGCCGCTCCAACGGCGCGGGGGCCCTTCAAAGTCACGTGAGCTTCATCAGCGCATCTCGCCATCCGGTCGCGAACGCGCAGTAGTCACCGAAGAGCGTCAGTACGCCAAGAGCCTCCTCCGCGGAAACGGCGTCCCCCGTAGGATGACCGGATCGATTGCGGAGACCGCGAGTATGTTCGAACGTCGAGGTCAGCTTCCGATCAAGAGCGTCTGCAAGGTCTCCCGCAACGCGGCCATCCTCCGCAACGGCAGCCAGAGCGCCACGAACTTGCTCGAAGATGAGAGACGCGCCCGCTGGCTTCGGAGGGGCAAGCATCTTGGCAATTTTTTCGGAGAATGGGACGATTGATACGTCCCTGACCGTCTCCGCGAGCGCGAGTATGAGGCGCTCGCAGGCGCACCCCGCCATGACGACGGTCGCTCGGAAGAGTCCAGCGTGCCAGGCGCCAAGAGCCTCTTCAAGGTAAACGAGGGAGATTGGATCGGCCGACGGGGCACGGCGTCGCAGCGCCGCCATGAAGCCGCTTCTGTCGCTTGGCGACGGGGCTTGGGCAGAAAGGACGCGGTGCCCGTGTGCGGTGAGGATGAAAAGGGCCTGTCCGTGCCGAGCCTCGCCACCACCCAGTAACGCGATCATTCCGGTCCGCGCTAGGTCTCCCCAGTATTCGAGGGCTGCTGTCCAATCGAACGTCCAGCCGCCCTCAACGGCCTTATGGATCAGGAAATTGAAAAAGGCTCCGGGGGAAGCGTTCTCTCGCGTCGGTACCAAGAGATGCAGGCGAAGCAAATCGCGCGACCTCTGCGCGGTCTCGGCCTGGTACGCGGCGGTCACCTTTTCCCTCGAGGAGATTTCTTCGAGGTCTCTCGCGCCTTCGCCTGCACCGCATCGGCCTCCCGTTTCAGCAGCATGCGGAGCACGCCCGCCGCGTTGAGCCCGTAGTGCTCGGTCAAGAACTCGAGGCGCCCCCACTCCTCTTCGCTCATCCTCATGTTGAACAGCTTGTCTCGCGCCACGGCTCCAGTCTGCATCAGGGGGCCCTCGATGTGTAGACGCTGTCTTGACGTCAACGAATGTCTTTACACTCCGTGACGTCGTCGTCAACCGGGACGACGTCGATTTGTCGCACCGGCGGTTCGGCGAGGTTCGCGTAAGATGCGCACCATGAGCTTGGAGACGGGCGCCCTGGTAATGATCGACGCTCTCGGCTTCAGAGGCATCTGGAGACGATTCGAGCCGGCGACGATCATCGCGAAGCTGCACGCGTTGAAGGACGTCGCGGAAGAAAGCATGAAGGGCTTTGACATCACGTACACGTCACGGGCGGCCTTCCTCTCGGACACGATCGTGATCGGGCTGACTCCGACCGGGAAGGTCGCGGATCGTGACGCGGGCGAGGCCCTCGTGCTCCTTCAAGCTGGCTTCCGGGTCGTCTACCTCACGCTTCTGGCGCTCGAGAAAGCCCCGCCGATCGCCTACCGCGGTTGCATCTCCTTTGGAGAGTTCGAGATCAGCGGCCCTTTCGTTCTCGGCGAGGCCGTCGATGAGGCGGCTGCGCACTACGAGATCGCCGAAGGCGCATTCGTTTGGCTGACGCCATCCGCGAAGGCGGTCTGGGACAAGAAAAAGCTCAGGATCGAGCCGCCCGACTCCTGCCTCGTGCCGTACGCGGTGCCGTTGAAGCAAGGAGCGAGTTACGACACGTACGCCGTGTCGCCATTCGAAGCCGAGTCGGACGACCGCAAACGGAGGAGGGTGCGCGACACTCTTCTGTCGACGTTTGACACGCCGCATTCGGCGACGACTCTCGGCGTGCAGCTCAAGCGCCAGAATACCGAGCGCTTTTTCCATTGGGTCCAGCAACCGGGTCACCTCGCAGTTCGTCGCGGTGGACCTTGGCTGAAGGTTCGCGAGTGACGCGCGCCGAACTACGCTCACTGCATGCCGCTCCCCGACCTCACCGTCACGAGCCTCGGCAAGCGGACGGCGATGTGCGGAGCCTGCCTCGCTAGCTCTCCGCTGGTCGAAGGCGCCGACGGGCGAAAGCCTGGACCGGGCTCCGACCCTAGCGAGATGAGCGGTAGTCGACCCCCCAATCCCGCCCCGTTAGCGTTCACTACATGAACGAGTCGTGGCTAGACCAATGGGTCGATCGGGGTGGGGACGTTCTGAGACGCGCGAAGGCCGACATCGAGAAGGTGCCGGGTGGAGGAAACACGTCGCTCGCCGAGCTGAAGGCCTACATCGCGAAGAAAGGCGGAGGTGCCTGGACGCTCCTGGAGACCATGGGCGACTACATCGTGATCAAGTCCGGCACGCCCTTGATCACCAAACATCTCGGGCAGCCGACGCTGCGCTAGGCCTAGCGAAGGCGCGCGCCTTCTGACGCGTCCAGCTCTGGCAGCGCGATCCCGAGCCGCTTCGCGGCGTCCTCGACGGCCGATCGCGAGTAGCGGGAGCCTCCTCCCGTGATGACTCTCACTACCGTGCGCGGGTCCTTGTGCACCTCCGCTGCAAGTCGGAGCACGTCGACGGCCCGCACGCTCGGCTTCTGCCTCATGACGCTCGAGTGTTGCCGAGACCCTCCGCCGCTGGTGTCCGAGCATCGCGTTGACGGCGGAGCGCCATCGGGGAAGGATTTCGGCGTGACCATCTACCTCTGCGAAAAGTGCGGCGGCACTGCGAGCTACTTCAAGAGTGTGAAGTCGCGGATCCACTACGCGTGCGGTCCCCACGCCGGCCCCGACTGGAAGTCGCTCACGGCTCTCGGAGGCGGCCTCCACGCCGCACTGAAGGCCGGAGCCGACGTCCACAAAGCGCTCGTCGGCGACGAGGACGACAAAGGAAAGCCGTGATGCCTGGGACGAGACGGGGCTCTGGTGAGCGAGGCTCGAGACGATGACTTCCGCGAGATGTTCGCCGGCGCCGAGACGGCGTACAGCGAATGCCATCTCGTACGTCAGTTCCTCGAGGAGACGGTCTGGCCGATCGTCGAATGAGAGATGTACGCGACGCCATCGCGCGAGCGTGCCTCGTACTGCGGCGTACTCGAGCGCGTCGTCGCCTGGCTCCGCACGATCGACAAGCTCACACAACCCGCAGACATCCAGGCCATGTCGGCGTGCGCGCGATCGATGTTCGAGATCGTCGTCGACTTGACGCTGCTCGCACTGGATCCCGCCGAGAATTCTCACGAGAAGCTCGAAACTTGGGAGAGGTCGGCGCACCTCCACAATGCCGAACGGACGAAACGATTCCTCGAGGGACAACCGGCGCCGCGGGTGTTTGCACCGGCGCTGAAGTTCATTGCCGAGCGGCGCGCGGAGATCGTCGCCGACCGCATGCGTCTTTGGGGAAGCTCACGTCACCAGCCAAGGTGGACGGGACGCGCGTTCGATCAGGACGTCGTCGAAGCTGACCGGCTGCTGGGCGTTCGTCAGTTCCAGTACCTCCACACCGGGACGTTTGCCCACCTCTGCTGGAACACGCACGGCTCGGCACTCGCCGGCCTGCGGGCCTTCGATCAAACGGGGGTCGCCGCCCTCGTCGGCGTGGCCCTGGGGATGACCGCGGAGTTTGCGCAGAGGGCTGCAATGCTCGTGCTTCGCCTCTACAACGTTCCCGCGGCCGACACGGATGCGCACTTCGACCGGCTAACGGCGAATCGAGCCGTCTTGCGCACTTCGGTGTTGGGCGAGTTCGGCGTGACATAGACGGCGGACGTACGTTCGTTGTGCCTCGTAGCGAAGGCGCTTCTTCTGCGGCTTGTCGAGGTCGAAGTGCGTGGCCAGGTAGGAGTGCGCGGAGAGCAGAAAGCCGCCGGTACCGCAGGCGGGGTCGGCGATCACCTCGCCGGGCTGCGGCTGGATACAGTCCACGATCGCGTCGATAAGGGGGCGCGGCGTGAAGTACTGGCCGGCGCCGCTCTTCACGTCCTGTGCGTTGCGCTCGAGGAGGCCCTCGTACGCGTCGCCCTTCACGTCAGACGTCATCTCGAGCCAGGACTCGTTCCCGATGAGGTCGACGACGAGCTTTCGCAGCTTGGCGGGGTCCTGGATCTTGTTCTGCGACTTCCGGAAGATGAGGCCGAGCATCCCGCCTTCCTCGCCGAGCTTCTTCAACGTGTCGTGGTAGTGCAGCTCAAGCTGCACCCCTTCCATCTTCGGGTTTGCGAGGTCGCTCCAGCGGTAGCCCTTGGGGATTGGCTGCTGCTCGCCGGTGAGCGCGGCGCGCTCGTCGGCCATCTTGAGGAAGAGGAGGAACGTCAGCTGCTCAAGGTAGTCCTGGTAGCTCAGGCCATCGTCACGGAGAACCTGGCAGTAGCTCCATAGCTTCTTGACGATGCGTTCGCTCTGCTCGCTCATGTTGCCGTTCTCGCCTTGCGGCCTCGGGAGTTCTTGGTTGAACTCGCGGTGGCACTCTCGGCGCGAATGCGGGCGAGCAGCTTCTCGGCGGGCTCATCGCTCGGATCTTGGTCGACCAGCTTGCCCTCGAAGGCCCACTTCAACAGTGCTTGACGCAAGCGAGCGACGCGACGCTCGTCCACGTTGATTTGCCTCTCCAGGGCTGCGCTTGTCGACATCAGGGCGTCCGCCGTGTCCACAAGTCGCCGTTGTTCATCAATCGGACAGACCGGAATTGCCAAAGGCCGAAATCGCTCGAGGCTAACCTTCTTCTGCGCCACGCCCTTCGTCGCGCCACGAATTTGCGCCTGGACGAGCGGGGACCGGAGCGCCAGGATGATGTACTCAACGCACAACTCACTCGCCGGACTGAGCTTGATGCAGTCGGCCGTGATCACTGCCGTTGGACGATGGCGCGGGTAGATCGAGCAATCCCCCGGGGGATCTCCCATCTTCGTTACGAGAATCTCACCCGGGTGAACCACGTGCGCTTGTAGCTCGATAGCCTTCTCTTCGTCCACGTAGCGAGTGTCGTCGTCGTCGAGAAAGCTTTCGGCTCTGATGTTACGCACAAAGACGAGCGGAACCCCGGCCTTCCTATAGTCCTCAACCTTCAACGAGCTCCCGAACGGACCGATAGCCAGCGCATACGCCTCCGGCGCCGCGAGCTGCTCGATTGTCGCCCAGCACCAGCCCTCGGGCAGCTCCGGAAGGTTGCTTCCCTCGGGCGGCGAGGGCTCGTCGTACTTGTCCTTCCACCTGTCGTCCTTGGGCGGCTTACCGGACGACTCGAGCTTGGCGATCTCGGCTTCCTCCCAGCGCCGGCGGCGCTCCTTGAGAATGCGGGCGAGCAGCGCTTCGGCGGGCTCGAAGGTGCGCTCCTGCTTCCGGGCGAGCTCGGCCTCGGTCGGGACCAGTCGGCCCTCGACGGCGGCCTTGAGCACTGACGCACGGTACGCCTTCAGCTTCGTTTGCGCGCGCCCAAGGCTCGCGGCGGCAGCGTCGAGGCGGGACAGGTAGGAGTCGACTGCGTCGACCACACGCGCTTGCTCAGGGGCCGGGGCGACGGGGACCGTCATGGCTC
>CALFNG010000422.1 GCA_937902985.1 uncultured Myxococcales bacterium | reverse complement strand
TTCGCGCCGCTGAACGGACCGTGGTCGGAACTCAGCTACGCCGGCTACTCGCCCGGCGCGGTCCTCGCGGCAACCTTTTCGTTCGCGGACCGGAGGCTATGGGTTCTCGATAGCTTCGTGGACGTCGACGGCGTGACGAGGACGCGTCTCGCCAGACATCGCGCGCGATCGCCACGTATTCGTGGAACGCGATCGTCAAGAGCGAGTAGCTCTCGATGTTCTTCGTGAGGCCGTAAACCACGGGCGCCCGCTCCGGCTCGAACGTACTCAGCAAGGTCCGCAGGTTGTCACGTACCGGTGGGTACGTGACAGCCTCGGGCCCTGCGGCACGGCTTGATCGGCGAAAGGGCCTACGACCAGCTACACACCGGTGAAGGGGTCGAGGGACGCGGTCGAACTATCCGGCAGCGGCGGGAGGCAGCTCCGTCGGTCGCGCGAGGAGGCGGACCTCGTCGTCCGTGAGGGTGGGCGGAAGGCGCCGGTCGCGCGGGCGAGTCACGGGCCCAGCTCCCTGCCGAGCACCTTCGTCACGAAGCGCTCGCCCGCGCCTTCTGCGGCCACCAGCTTGCGCACGCGTTCCTTCACCGCGGCCGCGCTCCCGTGGCGCTCCGCGGCCGCGAGCGTCGCGCGGTAGGCGTCCCACACGTCGAGGCTCGTGACCTCGTAGCCGTAGCCCTGCACGAGCCAGTACAGCGCAAGCAACCCCGCCCCGACCGCGAAGCCTGGCTGCTTCTCGGTGTGGTCGCGCGCGGCGCGCGCGAGGGTCTTCGGATCACACGGCGTGCGGCTCGCGACCGCGAGCGCCTCGTCGTAGAGCCCTGCATCCTTCGCGGCCGCAAACCATTTGCCCTCGTCGCCGGGCGTGGTCCTGATAAGGTCGGCGAGAACTTCCCCCGCCGCCTTGTGCGGGTACTTCTTCGAGACGGCACGGAACCTCGCGAGGTAGGTGCCGCCCTGGTTCGCGCGCACGCCGTAGCGGGCGTAGGCCTCGTCGATCAGGCCCGACGAGAGCAGGATCTCCTCACAGACGGAGTCGACCTCGTGATCGCTCGCCCAGGGACTTCGACAGGACTCGGCGTAGCGAAGGGCCTCGGCCTTCTTGCCGCTCGCAGCCATCGCCCGCACGGCCCACTGCTTGTACGGCCAGATCGCATCGACGCGCAGCAGGTCGACAAGCTCGTCGAAGCGCTCGGCGCGGTAGAGAGCGCTCAGGCACGCCGAGGTCCCGTGGAAGTGCCCGCGCAGGTTCTTGTCCGGACTCAGCGCCATGACCGTGATGCCGACGAGCTTGTCCGCCCATGCGGAGGCGACCTCCTTCGACGCGCACAGCTCGCCCCAGTGGTCGGCGAGCCGCTCGATGTACGGGATCTGATCGGCCCGATGCGCCTCGAACAGTCGCTCGAGCCAGGCGCCGCGCATCGTGGCGTCGGCGGGGGCGCTGGCAATGATCGGCACCAGCTCGGCGATGGCGTTGCCAACCGCCGTGCCGATCGATCCCGACGAGCTGTCGACGTGCTCGAGCGCGGGCGACACCCGCTCGAGGAACGCGATGGCCCCCTCGGCGGCGAGCACCGGCTCCTTCTTGGCGACCTTCTTGATCTCGGTGACCGCCTGTTTGATGCGCGTGATTACGGGCTGCGACTTCCAACCGAATGCGTGCCGGCGGAAGCGCGCCTTGAACTCCCACTTGTGCGGCTCGGCGCTCGGGGTGGATCGCTTCGCGCTCATGGTGCACCCAAGGCTCGGTCGAGCTCGGCGCGGAGAGCGGGGAACCTCTTGTGCTGGGCCCGCAGCGCAGCAACCCAACGAGCCGTGTCCGTCGACGGGTCACACGAGACGCAGGCCCCGACGAGCTGTGCGGCGTGGCCATAGTGGCGGCGCCGCTTCTGTTCGGTGACTCCAGCCAGCCGACTCTCCGCAGCCTTTCGCATGGCCGTGAGGACGGCGCTCCGGGTCCCGGGGTTCGGGATGCTGGAAACACCCGCCAGGTCCAGGAGCTGGTCGACCTCGGGCGCGGAGAGACGCGGCTCGTGGTCGTCGGCCGTCATCGCCTCGAGTTCCTCGATGTCCATCCCGCGATGCAGCGTCAGCTCGGTGCGCGGCGAGGTCACCTTCTTCTTCCCGCCCAAGAGCCGCGAGAACAGCGGGAACAGCAGATGCCCAGGATGTTCGCCATTGGACCAACCCAGACCGGGCGCCGCTGCCAGGAGCTTCGCCGCCGGTTCGATCTCTCCTTGAAGCACGTGGAGGAACGCGCGCTGTCGAGCCGCCTGCTTCGGGCACGCGAGAAGTGCCTCCGATGCCCGTTTCCGCAAGATTGTCTGGCTGCCCGCCCAACCGAGCCAGCGACGAAGTCGCAGCATGCTCGGACCAGCGCGCCATGCACGCTCGAGCCATGCCGAAAGGTCTTTGCGCCCGAGGTTCTGCGCCGCCAGCGCGGCGCCGTCGAGCAGCTCGCCTCGCGCGTAGTCCTTGTCCGCCACGAGCCCGGCGGCCTCCTCGAACGCCGGAAGCGCGCCTTTCCAGTCAGCAGCGTCGACCAGGCTCCTGCACCACGCCCGGAGATCGTCGGCGCGCTTCGTCGTCCGCGCGATCTTTGCCAGCCCGCCCGATCCATCCATGCGTTGGACGACCTCGCGCATCCATCGGTCCTCGTCCGTGTCCCAGTCGCGATTGCGGTCCCCGGCCGGCTTCTGCGCGATGAGCGCACGCCACGCGGGCAGGAAGTCCTTGAGGCCGGGGAGCGGCTCGACGGCTACGCGCTCCAGTTCCTGGATGGGCTCCCAGAAGTGCCCGAGGCCCTGCACCTCGGCGATCGCTGCGCGGACCGCGGCGGCGCGCTCTGCGGGAGGCGAGAGCATGTAGGTCGACACGATGTACTGGGCCGCGCACGCGCTGGTGTCGGCGCCGAGCACCTCATCGACCATCTCGTGCTGCCCGAGGTCGACCTCCCCGTCGCCGATGGGTCGCAGCAGCGCGCCGAAGATGCGGTGGGCCGCGGAATAGTCCCTCCGGAGGAACGCGCCGGAGGCGCGGCGAAGGTGCTCGTCCACGTCGGAGGGATCCGCGCGCCCGATTCGTTCGGCCGCTTTCGCAAAGGCGAGTGCCTCCGTGACCTCGTCGTCGCTGAGCGCCGCTGGCGCCCATCCGGAGCCCCCGCGAGCCGCACGTTGGATCAAGGAGTTGATCACGCCGCTGTGCGCCTTGTCGTCCAGCTCGAGCAACATCTCTCGCACGACCTCGCGGAGAGTATCGGCGGACAGCGCGGCGAGCGCCGCATCGACGTCGTTGCGCGCGGGTTTGGCAGGCGTGGGTCGTCGTCTCATCGCGACGACTCCGAGCCCTTGTCATCGCCGTTCACACTCGCCGCGAGCCGCAGCGCGCGCTCCGCAGCCTCGCGCTCGCGGGCCAGCTCGGCGCGCAGCTCCTCCTCCGTGGGCAGGTACATCTGGTAGCGCGCGGCAAGGATCTGCTCGTTGTTCTCGGGCAGGGTGATCTTCGCCATCGGCGTCATTCTTCTCGGAGCAGAGGACGATGCCGATGGTCCTCGCCTCATGCTCCGCGCGCTGGAAGCGGTCGAAGAAGTTCACGTACCTCTGCATCTGCCCGAGGTCCTGGTGCGTGAGCTTGCCGAGCTTGAGATCGACGAGCACGAAGCAGCGGAGCAGGCGGTTGTAGAAGACCAGGTCGACGTAGAAGTGATCGCCCTCGAGCGTCACGCGCTTCTGCCGCGCGACGAAGCAGAACCCCTTGCCCAGCTCGAGGAGGAAGCCCTCGATGCGATCGATGATGGCCTGCTCGAGATCGCGCTCGCGCCAGTGAGACCGCTCGTCGAGCCCGAGGAACTCGAGCACGAACGGGTCCTTCAGCACGTCGGCTGGCACCCCGACTTCGTGTCCACGCCGTGCGAGCGCGAGGACCTTCTCCTTGTCGCGGCTTTTCGCGAGGCGCTCGAAGAGGAGCGACGCGATCTGCCGCTCCAGCTCGCGGCTCGACCAGCTCTCGCGCACGGCCTCGATCTCGTAGAACGCGCGCGCCGTCGGGTTCGTAACCCGCAACAGCACGAGGTAGTGCGTCCAGCCGAGGTGCGGAGGAAAGGGCGCGGGCACGCCGGCAGATTTGGTCAGCGGCGCTGTCCGAATCTTCTCGGGCTTCGATTTGGACAGCGCCGCTGTCCGCTTCGCCGGCCCACCCAGCTCGGGAAGCAACGCGGAGCCTTGACGACGACGAGGCCGGCGCGCTCCAGATCCTGGTGCGTGGGCGCCAGCTCCCAGCGCGCGGACGTCGGCCCCTTGGCGCGGAGTCTCTCTCCGTGCATCGCGGCGGCTCTGCCGACGGCGAGGGCGGCGATCGCGGGGCGGCATCTGACTGCAAGAAGGAGCTCTTCGATCGCCGACGCGGCCACCGCTGGCCTGCGCCGGTGGGTCCGCCGCAGGGAGCGCTTTGCCGGCAGGGAGCGGGGGCGCCATGAAGACCTCGAGATCGACATACCCGACCGGGCACTCGCCCTCGATGAGGATGGCCTCCGAGAAGTCGCTCAGCACCTTGCTGCAGAAGAGGCCGTCGCCGTCCTGCTCCTCGGCCGGAAAGTCGAAGCGCGCGGCGCCCGATGCGACCGATGCGCGGTAGCGCCGGAGCCCGGCATCGCGGGCGGGCGCGGACTCCTCGGACTCGTCGAGGTCATCGTCGCACCGGCAACGGACGGTGATCGCGGGGCCGTCGAAGGCGCGGAGGATCGCCTCGACCAGGGTCGTCTTTCCCGACCGCGTCGGCCCTGCCACGTGGATGTATGCGCGCTCGATCATCCGCGTGATGGGACGCCTACCACAGAGGCGCGCTCGATTCCTGACCGCCTAGCCGACGGCATACACGGACCCCTCGGTCCGGCGACACGGAGGTACGCTCGTTTGGGCATCGGCTCACGGCTTCAACTTGTACGCTCGCTCGATCACCATCGCCAGGTCCGGCCCCTTCCAGTACGGCTCGATTCACCGCAGCTTCTGATCGGCCCACCCCTTCTGCGGGCGACGCCAGTGACCGCGCACCATGAACCGCGACAGCATCGACCGGCCTCCGGGGGCCCGCTCCAGCTCCTGGAAGCGCCGCAAGCTCCAGATGTCGATCGTACCCGGAAGGAAGTAGACGGAATCGGAGCTGCGGGGCCGGCGCGAGTAGCGACTTCGGCTTCTTCGGGGCCCGCGGCGGCGCCGTGCGCACCTCCGGCGTCACGCCCGAGCTGGTCGCGTAGAGGATGGCATTGATGACCAGCCGGAGCAGCCCCGCGCACGGGGCTCACGTCGGGCGTCGGAGGCTCCGTGGCGGGCGGCGGCGGCGCCACCGAATCGAGGAACTCGCACACTGACGACTCGCTCCCCGCCGGGATCTCGTACGGCACGAGGCTCGGAAGATCCGCGCCGAGCGCGTCGAACGCAAACGTGATCTCCAGCGCGCGCTCGCCGCCGCGCCGCTCTTCGGACACGTAGACGGTGACGACGCGCAGGATCTGACCGCGAAGCGGATCGTCCTTCGTCCGAGCGAGCAAGCGCTCCCCGAGCGAAAAGCGCGTGTCTACGGGCTCGTCGATCCACGCGCGGTAGTGCTCCGCGTAGTGCTCCTTGACGAGCGCCTCGGCGACATCGGGATCGAGCGTAGCTGCCGCTCGCTCCTCCACCGGGTCGTCGCGTCATGTTCGCGCCCGACTCGATCGCGACGAGCGTCTGCCCGGCCCGCGATGGCCAGCGCGCCGGCGGGCTCCGGGATCGATCGGTTGTCTTCGAAGACGTCCTTGATGGCCACGCAGGTTTCGTCGGTCCCCGTGGTGATCACCCGTGGACGTGAAGCTGGGCGATGCGCCACGGCTCTCTTCGCCGATCTGTGGGTCCGCCCCCTTCGCCGACACGGATCGCCGATTTCACGGCGACGCCGTCGGCGAACATACCGACGCGCTCTAGTACGACGCGCCTCGATGGCGGTGTCGAGGCACGCGGCGTCGTCGGGCTCGACGCCGACGATCCGGGTGCTCGGCTCGAGGGCCTCCACGTACGCGGCGATGTCCGCGATGAGCCCGCCGCCGCCGACCGGGACGAAGATCGCGTCGATGGGGCCGCGGTGCTGGCGCAGGATCTCCATGCCTATGGTCCCCAGCCCCGCGATGACTTCTGGATCGTCGTAGGGGGCGATGAGCGTCAAGTCGCGCTCCGATCGGAGGCGCAAGGCCTCGACGTTCGCCTCGTCGAAACGTGTCGCCCGTGAGGACGATCTCGGCGCCCAGGGCGCGCAGCATCCACCTTGATCTCGGGGGGTCGTCGGCATCACGATGACCGCGCGCAACCCCAGGCGCCCCGCCGCCAGCGCGACGCCCTGCGCGTGATTGCCCGCCGACGCGGCGATCACTCCCGCGGCCGCGTCGGCCGGGGATCAGCGACGCGATCTTGTTGTAGGCGCCACGCACCTTGAACGAAATGAGCCTGGCCAGGCATTCCGATGGAAAGAGGCGGCAATTTGAACGCGAAAGTCGATGGATGGGCGTCGGGGTCCATCGACGTTCGCGACCGGCGACAGCCGGCGCGTTAACGTTTGGGGGTCAGACCGACTCGGCGAGTCGCTGCTGCTTTTCCGCCTGCTCGCGATAGTAATCGTGCTCCTCGTAGTGGTCGCGGCGAGAGGGGTCGTTCACGAAGTCGAAGGCCTGGCGGTAGAAGTCGGCCGCGAGGGTGTGATGGCCCATCTTGGCGTGGACCATGGCGGAGCGCTCGAGCCCGTCGACGACATCCGGGAACTCGGCCAGCAGGCGTGCGCAGACGGCAAGGGCTTCGTCGAAGTGGCCGTCGTTGGCGAGATCGACGGCGGAGTTGGAGAGGTCATCGAACCCGTCGTCGTCAAACGCGAGCATCGGCGCGAGGGCCCTGGCCACGGCGGCGACGTCCGGTCGTTGGACAGCGTTTCGCTGCTCGTGGGCTCGGCGTTGCTCGGCGGCGCGCGCTTCGTGCGCGGGCAGGCAACACTTCTTGTACTTCTTGCCGCTTTGGCAGGGGCAGGGGTCGTTTCGTCCGATCGTCGCCACAAACTGCATCATGGCAAGGCATCGAAGCGATGTCTTCTGGCATGTGGAACGACGAGCCGCTTGGCCGGGAATTCTGGGAGCATCTGACGAAAGACGCTGTGCAGATCCTCGCGCTTGACGAAGACGCGGTTCCCGAAGCGTTCGGAGAGGCGCGGCGCGGCCTCGAGCGGGGTCTCGTCGACCACGTCGTAGACGCGGGCCTTGAGGATCCGCTCGACGTACCCGTCGATCATGCCCATGGCCGAAAACCCGTCACGCGGCCTTGTTGGCCTTGGCCTGGTATTCGAGGAGCTTCACGAAGTACGTGCGAGCGTGCGGCACCCGGATCCCGGTGCCATCGAGGAGGGCGTTAACCCGCGTCTTGTCGAAGATCAAGTTCGACCACGCGTACGGCATCTAGACCTCGGCCCGGCGCGCGACGTTGATGCGTTTGTTCCAGAACAAGGCATTCCCCAGAACGGGCCTGACGACGCGCTCGTACGCTCGCTTCGAGACGTACGGCGGCTGCTTGACGCCGGTGAACTCGGCCAGGAGCTTCAAGAGCTCGCCGGCGGTGCACGTGGCGCCGGGCCCGGAGGTCAGGTGAAAGCAGCCGCCGATGCTCCTGTCGCTGGCGATCAGCGCAAAGAGGGCGCCGACCACGTAGCGGCACGGAAGGCGAAGGGATCATCGGGCATGGTGCCCTCAGAGTAGCAGCCCTCCCGAGCGCCCTCGTCGCGTCACCAGCGTCGGAGGAGGGAGATGCAACAGCTGCGCGACATGCTCTTCGCGCCATGGGCGCCGAAGATCGCCGACCGCGACCTGCCCCGCACCGCTCACGTCACCATCGAGCTTCTTCCTCGCCGCTGAGGAACCGCGATGGAGCGACAGCTCGAGCGAGCCCCTCATAGGTGACGCAAGAAGCCGCCGCGTTGCAATGGCTCCGCAGAGGATCGAAAGCCATGCGGGCGGTCCGCAGCACGCGCCGACGCAAGGACCGGCCCGAGGGATGACGAACCGCTCTGAGCGTCCAAGCATCGACCCACCATGCATCGAAGCACAACTGTGCTATGATGTTGCGCATGAAGAAGCGGCCGGGCGGCACGACCCACTTGTCGATCTCGCTTCCCACGGAGGAGGCCAAGATCCTGAAGCGCCGCGCCAAGCGCGTCTACGACGGCAATGTATCGCGCGTCGTGAGTGATGCAGTTCGGTACGTCGCCTACGAGGAGGGCCGGGATGAGCTCATCGCCTCCTTCAGTGGACGGGGCAAGCCGACGCCCGCCGAGGCTGCCCAGCTCGACGCTGCTTGGGGGATCGTCGCGAAGAAGTCCGCGTGACCGGCCCCGCGATCACCTTCGACACGGGTGCGCTCATCGCACTGGAGCGCCACAAGGAGCGCGCGATGAAGGTCTACAGACACGCGAAGGATCGCGGACTCGCCGTCGCCGCTCCAAACGTGACGCTCGCCGAGTGGTGGCGCGGCCGTACGGACCGCCGCGAGGCGGTCCTGCGCGGCTTGCTAGTCGAGCCTGTCTCCCACGAGGTCATGAAGCTTGCGGGCATGGCCCTGGGCAAGGTACCCAAGGCGACGACCATCGACGCCATCGTGGCAGCCTTCGCCGCCCAACGTACCGGGATCGTTTACACGAGTGATGTCGCGGACTTCGACGCGCTCCGGGCCTTCTTTCCTGCACTCCGTGTGTTCGCGATCTGAGCGACGCCCTCAGGCGGCCGCCGCCAGCTCGACGAGCGCGGTTCTAAATTCATCCACGTAGGGACGCTTTGAATAAGGTTTCGGAGAGCCGGACCAGTCCCCCAAGACTGGCCTTGCCCTCGATCCTGTCCCGGCGACCTTTCCAGGTATCGACCGGAGTGAACGTGAGCTTCCCGTCGAGAAGCTTCTCGAGGAAGCGCCGTGCGTCGCCCGGTCGCTCCGAAAAGACCTGACGAAGGTCGTTCAGCGATGCCGAGATCTCCTTCTCGAGGCGCTTGGTCTCGAGCTGTAGGACTCGTGGCGCCGTGCGAAGGACCGGGTCGCGATCTGCCTCGTGTTAGCCACCGGGTCGTCCGAGGGAAAGAGGCCGGGACGCGTGACGCCAGCGGCCTCGAGGTGCGAGCGGAAGATCCTCGACACTCTCAGTTCGTCGGTCAGCTCGGACAGGATCGGAAGCACGAGCCCCTTGCCCTTGGCGCGATTGTGCATCGCCTTGAGCAACGGCAGGAGCGTCGGCTCGATCGGGACGTCGCGCGTCTCCCACGTCTTGGTGGGCTTCACGCACGCGTCCTCGTAGGACCACGCCTTCGACACGTGGATCTTGCTGGTGACGAAGTCGACGTCGGTCTCCCAATCGAGCACACGGCCCTCGCCGGGGCGAAGGTACTCGTAGAGCATCACTGCATCCGTTTCGCGCCACCCGGCCGGCACGTCCTCGCACCGCGCGAGCGACCTAATTGGGGAGCACCGGACGGTCGCGCTCGCGATGACCGGGCGGCTGGGTGCGGATCGCAAGGCTCCGGGTCGCACACGGAGCGGCAGGTCGACGCTGCGGCCGGACGTGTCGACCACAGGGCGAGAGCCCGATGCCCTGCGAGTGACGACGGTCAGAGGCCGGTCTTGGGCATCTGCTCGATGTGCACGCCATCGCCCGTCACCCAGTAGACGGCGGTCGCGTCGTTGACCACGTTCGACGGGCAGCCGCCCCCCCCCACAGCCGGCTCAGTGGCGGCGTGCACCCGCGCGCCGCCCGCGATCGGGATGCTGTAGAGCAAGGCGCCACTGGCGCAGGGGGCGCTGGCGTCGGTGACCCCGTTCGGTCGGAAGAAGAGGATCCGGCTGCCGTCCGCCACCAGCCCGAAGGCCGCGCCGCCGGGATCGACCGTGGATGCGTTGCCGCCGCCCGTGGGCGCGACGCCGACCCGGGTGCTCGATGAGAAGAACATTTGACTGCCGGCGGGGGCCAGTCTGCCGATGGACTCGCCGCTGTCGGCCGTCGCGACGGATGACGTCCCCCCGCCCCCCACCGGGATGCGGCTGATCGCGCTGCCCGTGCTGCTCAAAAAGTACACGTAGGCGTCGTCGACTTCGAAGTTGCCGGGCGACACGGTCAACGAGGTGACGATGCGCGCCGCCGCCCCACCCGCCGACCTGGAGACGGACTCGATGTAGTTGCTGCTCAAGCCCGCGCCCAGGACGAGCGACGTGCTGTTGGCGCGGAGCCACGCGACGTACTCGACGCCGTTCGTCGTCGCGAAGTCGGCAAAGTTGCCCCCTACGGCCGACATGCGGCTCACGATGTTGTCGCCGCCAGCGATGCCGTAGACGTACGACCCATCCGTCACGATCATCTGAAGCGCACTGCCTTTGCTGTCCTGCGCGGGCATCGGGAGCGAGAGCTCCTCGGGGCTGCCGCCGCCGGTTGAGACGCGGTACACCAACGAAGCGGACAAGGACGAGTCGTTCACGAGAAAGTAAAGGTATGGGTCGGCGACCGCGAGCGAGACGATCGTCTGCGTGCTGGCCGCAGTCGCGACGTGGACCGGCGTACACGACCCGCCCGTCGAGCAGTTCACCACGCCGGGTCCCGTCTCTTGCGCCACGTCGGGTGCCGCGTCGTGCGGCGCGCCGTCCGGACCGCCGCTTGCGTCGGGCTGAGTGGCGTCGGGCTGAGTGGCGTCGGGCTGAGTGGCGTCGGGCTGAGTGGCGGCAGCCCCTGCGGCGTCGCGCGGCGTGCCGTCGACGTCTGGAGCCTCGCCGTCCGCATCGGAGACCAGGAGTCCTTCCGGGTTGTCGAGGATGGCGTTGCACCCCGCGGCCGTGATGGCGAGGGCCGCGAAGCAAGCGATGTTCGAGCGGCGCTCGGGCATCGCGATCACCACTCGCCCTTCAAGGCGACCGTCCGCGGCCCGATCTCCAGGTGCCGGGCGAGGTGCTCGGCCGCCGCCGGCCTTGCGGTGAACCAGAGCACCGTGGCCGCCGCGAGACCGACTCCGCCGACGACGAAGGCCGCCGTGGAGACGTTCCCCGCCGCCCGGGCGTCCGACCAGCGATCGACCCCGTTCTGGTCGGTGCAGCGACCGCCCGGGCACACGACGCTCGCGTCATCGTGCTTCGCCTTGGAGGTCAGCCCGAAGACGGCGCCGACCACGACGCCGGTGACGCCGACCCCGCCAGCGACGAGACCGAGGACCTTCTGCGTCCCCATCCCCCCGCCCGTGGAAGCAGGCTCGTTCGCAAAGGAAACTGGAGCGGCGCTGGAAGGGGCACTGACCTCCGGAGTGGGTACGGGACCGGGGGACCGCGCCTGTGGGGGTGCCGGAGCCGTCGACTGCGTCGCCGTACCGATAGCGACGCGCTCACGGCGTCCCTTCTCACCCTCCGTCAGGACCAGGCTGCGCGTGACCGGAGGGTGACCGGCCACCTCGAACGTGAAGGCGTGCTCCCCGATGTCGACGGGCAGCGCCGTGCCGTCGAGCCTCTCAGCCAACGGCTTCCCATCCACCTTTACCCTCACCGCACTCACGTCCGCGCCCGAGGCGTCCTTGACCTCGAAAGCGATCGTCGGCTGCGCCTTTTCCAAATCATCAAGCCGCTTCGTGCAGTCGTCGCGCACCATCGTCGGACAAGCGGGATTGGCGCATATCCGAAGCTGTTCCTTCGCGGCTGCCAGTTTGCCCTCACGCCGCAGCTCTTGCCCTTTGCCGTTCGCGTCGACGCATTGATCCTTGGTCGCGTCCGCGCGCGTCGAACGTGCCGCCAGCGACAGGATGAGCGCCGCGGATGTCGAGAAGAGCGCGGCACAGGCTCTCTGATTCATGGGTACCCCGGGGCGAGGACACCGTCGAGCGCATGCCCCGTGGGGAACGCCGCCCTCACACGCCGCTCCCGGGTTCCCGAAGACGAAGACTGCGGCGACTCGTGCGCGGGCCCACTGCCTGACCCTTCGTGGATCCCCAGACCCAAGTCAAGAGCCGGCTTCGCGAACGATCCCCGCGAGCCACCCGGCGCATCATGGAAGCGTGAGAGTCACCTGTGGATCGGCGAGAGCGTGATGCCTCCGCAGCAGA
>CALFNG010000421.1 GCA_937902985.1 uncultured Myxococcales bacterium | reverse complement strand
GTGGTCGCGTCGGCGGCGCTGGCCCTCGGGTGGAGCCGCTACCTCAGCGACCAGGCCGCGGCGACCGGCGACCCCGAGCTCGCGATGCGGTCGGCCCGGCTCGGGGAGACTTCGCGCCAGCATCTTCTTGCGTCGATCGAGTTGTGCGCCGGCCGTGCTCCGGAGCCGCTTTGGCGAGCCGCACCCGGCTCTTCCCGGGCCGCTGGGCGCCGAACTCCAACTGTCCGGACTGTCCAGGATCGGAGAGGATCCTTCTATCTTCCCGTTCTCACTCGGGAATGGGGTGACCCCAACGGGAATTGAACCCGTGTTACCGACGTGAGAGGCCGGTGTCCTAACCGCTAGACGATGGGGCCCTGAACCGAGGGATCAACGTGAACGAGGAGCCTCTGACGAGCTCCGCAAAAGCGCGGGCCCGTATGGCACGCGCTCGGCTGGGGGACAAGGATTCGAACCTTGATAAGCGGAGCCAGAATCCGCTGTCCTACCATTAGACGATCCCCCAAGAGTGCGAAGAGATTGAGGAAGGTAACCGCGGCCATGTCACAGCGCCCGCGAAGGAGGCGGAACACTATTCGCGCCCCGTTCCTTGTCAAGCTTGCTCAAGCGGGGTGGGCGGATCGGGCGCAGCGCCGGCTGCCGAGCACAGCGTCGAGCATGACACCGCGCCCCGGCCCCTGAAGACCGGCCCTCTACAGAGAAGAGGACGAGGACGAGGACGGCGCCGTACTGGCCCCGCCGACCCGGGAGCCTCGGCCTTGCCCCTTGACCGCTCCCGAGAAGAGCTTACTTTCCGCGCGACTGGCGCTCGCACGAGGCGAGTGCCAAACGTAGCGCGGCGCCCGGAGACGAGGCGCCCCACCTCCCTAGGAGATCAAGAACTGCCATGAAAATCCGTCCCCTGGCCGACCGACTCGTGGTCAAGCGCGTAGAGCAGGAACAGAAGACCAAGGGGGGCATCATCATCCCCGACACGGCCAAAGAGAAGCCGATCGAGGGTCTGGTCGTCGCTATCGGAAACGGCAAGGTGCAGAAGAACGGCAAGGTGCGCCCTCTCGACGTGAAGACGGGCGATCGCGTTCTCTTCGGGAAATACTCGGGCACCGAGATCAAGCTCGACGGCGTCGAGCATGTGCTCTTGAACGAGGACGACGTCCTCGCGGTGTTGAGTTAAGCGAGCTTCGAGGAGAGAAAGATCATGTCCGCCAAACAAATCGCCTACAGCCGCAGCGCTCGCCACCAGATCCTCCTCGGGGTGAACGCCCTCGCGAACGCCGTCAAGGTGACGCTCGGGCCCAAGGGCCGGAACGTCGTCATCGAGAAGAGCTACGGATCCCCCGTCGTCACGAAAGACGGCGTGACGGTCGCCAAGGAGATCGAACTCTACGGCAGGCTCGAGAACATGGGCGCCCAGATGGTGCGCGAAGTCGCGTCGAAGACCAGCGACAAGGCTGGCGACGGAACGACCACCGCGACCGTGCTCGCCCAGTCGATCTTCTCCGAAGGCCTCAAGCTCGTAGAGGCCGGCGTCAACCCGATGGACCTGAAGCGCGGCATCGACGCCGCGGTGGCGGTCATCGTCGCCGAGGTGAAGAAGCTGGCGACGCCCACCAAAGACAAGACCACGATCGCGCAGGTCGGGACGATCAGCGCGAACGGCGACTCGGACATCGGCACGATGCTGGCCGACGCGATGGAGAAGGTCGGCAAGGAGGGCGTCATCACGGTCGAAGAAGCCAAGGGGATGGACTCGCAGCTCGAAGTCGTCGAGGGCATGCAGTTCGACCGCGGCTACCTGTCTCCCTACTTCGTGACGAACACGGAGAAGATGACCGTCGAGCTCGAGGACCCGCTCATCGTCATCAGCGAGAAGAAGGTGTCGAGCCTTCACGATCTCTTGCCGCTCCTCGAGCAGGTCGCCAAAGAAGGGCGCCCGCTCGTCGTCATCGCCGAAGACGTCGACGGTGAGGCTCTCGCCACGCTGGTCGTCAACAAGCTTCGGGGTCTCCTCAAGGTCGTCGCCGTCAAGGCGCCGGGCTTCGGCGATCGGCGCAAGGACATGCTCAAAGACATCGCCGTCCTCACGGGCGGCCAGGTGGCGACCGAAGACCTCGGCATCAAGCTCGAGACGCTCACGGTCAAAGATCTCGGCCGCGCCAAGCGCGTCACGATCGACAAGGACAACACAACGATCGTCGACGGCGCGGGCGACCCGAAGCAGATCAAGGGCCGCATCGAGAGCATCCGCAAGGAGGCCGACAAGGCGACCAGCGACTACGACAAAGAGAAGCTCCAGGAGCGCCTGGCGAAGCTCGCGGGCGGCGTCGCGGTCGTCAAGGTCGGCGCCCACACCGAGACCGAGATGAAAGAGAAGAAGGCGCGCGTGGAAGACGCGCTCCACGCGACGCGCGCCGCCGTCGAAGAGGGAATCGTGCCGGGCGGAGGCGTCGCGCTGATCCGCGCGTCCGCCGCGCTCGACAGCCTCAAACTCACGGGGGATCAGGCGTCGGGCGTTCGACTGGTGCGTCGCGCCATCGAAGAGCCCTTGCGCCAGATCGCCCAGAACGCCGGGCACGAAGGGTCGGTCGTGGTCGAGAAGGTCCGCGCCGGCAAGGGCGCGTTCGGCTTCAACGCCGCCTCCGAGCAGTACGAGGACCTCCTCAAGGCCGGCGTCATCGATCCCGCCAAGGTCGTCCGCATGGCGCTTGAGCACGCGGCGAGCGTCGCGGGCATGATGCTGACCACCGAGGCCGCCATCGCGGAGAAGCCCAAGAAAGAGAAGCCTGCGGCCGGCGGCGGAGGCGGAGGCATGGGCGGAATGGGAGGCATGGGCGGAATGGGGGGCATGGGCGGAATGGGAGGCATGGGGGGCATGGGCGGAATGGACGACTTCGACATGGATTGAGCGGCGCCGCCGCTCGGCTCCCCCTCGAAGACGAGGGCAAGCGAGCAAGCGAGCAAGCAAGCGAGACGGCGCGCGCCGGGGATGAACCATCCCCGGCGCGCCTGTTTTTGACTTGCTGGATCGCGTCGCCTTACACTTGAGGGTGGCGATGTCCGATCCGCTCTCCTCCCGCTTCGGCCGCGACTTCGCGGCGGGAGAGGTTCTCTTTCGCGAGGGCGGCCGGGGCGACGAGATGTACGTGATCCAGTCGGGCCTGGTCCGCATCGTCGAGCGGGTCGGGGGCGAGTACCGCTCGCTGGCGATACTGGGACGCGGGGAGTTCCTGGGGAGATGGCCATCCTCAACGGCAAGCCGCGCACGGCGACCGCGCACGTCCTCGAAGACCCGAGGTGCCTGGTCATCGACGCGGCGACCCTCGAACAGATGATCGCGAACAACACCGAGATCGGTCTCAGGCTCGTGAAGAAGCTCGCGCGGCGCCTCGACTCGGAGTTTCTCGAGATGCCCGGAAAGTTCGAGGGCTGACGGGTGGAGCTTCGCGTCATTGGCTGCCACGGTGGTGAGACGCCGAAGCATCGTACGAGCGCGTTCGTTCTCGACGACCGGATCGCGATCGACGCCGGCTCGTTGACCAGTGGAATGGACCTGAAGGCGCAGTTCGCGCTCGAGGCGGTCCTCGTGAGCCACGCCCACCTCGACCACGTGCGCGACCTCGCGACCATTGCCGACAACCGCTGCCAGAACGACGTGCCGCCGCTTGTCATCGCGGGAACGAAGGCCACCCTCGGCGTCCTGAAGAAGCACTTCTTCAACAACCTCCTCTGGCCTGATTTTTCCCGCATTCCCTCGGTCCGCAGGCCGGCGATCCGGTACCTCGAGCTCAAGCCCGAGAAGCCCGTGACTATCGCCGGTTACGAGGTGCGGGCCATCGCCGTGAGCCACACGATCGACTGCTGCGCGTTCGTCGTCACGGGCCCCGACGGGTCGCTCGCGTACAGCGGCGACACGGGGCCCACCGAGCGTTTGTGGGAGGTGCTGAACGGCGTCGACGACCTCAGGGCTCTCTTGATGGAGGTCAGCTTCCCGAACCACCTCGGGCGCCTCGCCAAGGTCAGCGGCCACCACACGCCCGAGACGCTGGGGCGCGAACTGAAGAAGCTCGAGCGGAGCAAGGAGCTCCCCGTGCTCCTCTATCACATCAAGCCGAGCTTTCAGCGCGAGGTCGAGCGCGAATGTTCGCGGCTCCCGCGGCTCAATCTCGCCGTATGCGCCCTCGGAGATCAATTCCTTCTGTGAGCTTTGCTGCGGCCTTGCATCTCGCCTCGGGCAGCCGCAAATAAAGCGTTTCCCGTGACGCAGACCCCTTCGACAGCTCCCGTTTCCGGAAGCACCGGCCCCGACGCGGTCCTCGGCCTGGAAGACGACCCCGAGGGCGCGATGCTCGTGCGAGACGAGCTCAGGCTGCTCTCCACGGTGCGCCGCGCGCTCGACGGCGCCGCGGGCGCCGACGTATCCGCGGCTCGAGGGCGCGCGCTCGACGAGGAGCGCTTGCTTCAGCTGCGCGACGAGGTCGCGGTCGCCAAGCCCGAAGACCTGCCGCCGCTCTTCGAGCAGATGCACCACCTCGGCGCGCTGAGGGCCCAGCGGGGCAGGAGCCTGTCGGGGACAGTCGATCGAGGCACGCCGTACTTCGGCCACATGCGCCTCGAGGAGTCGAACGGGGGGCTCGACCCTGGCGATCGGCGCGGCGGCCCTGGCGGGCACGTGGGCAAGTCAGCGACCCGGCGCCGTGACGTGCTCGTCGGGTCGAAATCGTACGTCGACTCCGCGGCGGGGATCCGCATCGTCGACTGGCGTCACGCCCCCGTCAGCCGCATCTACTACCGCTACGGCGAAGGCGACGACTATGAGGAGCAGCTCGGGGATCGCCTCGTCGAGGGTGTCGTCGTCGCACGGCGCGGGGTCAGCATCGTCAACGGCGAGCTCGTTCGCGTGTCGGCGCCACAAGGCGCGTTCACGCGGGGGCCCGACGGCCGATGGCGCAGGTCCAGCGTGAACCGCTCACGCCTCGAGACCGAGCAGCGCTGGGCGGCTCGCCACGGCGACGTGGCCACGTCGCGCCTTGGCGTCGGCGCCGACGGGCAGGCTCGCGACGACAAGCACTTGCCCGCGATCGCGGCGATGCTCGACGAGCGCCAGTACGATCTCATCGCGCGCGACAGCGCGGGCATCGTCGCCATTCAAGGCAGCGCCGGCAGCGGCAAGACCACCGTCGGCCTGCACCGCGTCGCTTACCTCGCGTTCCGCGAGCCGCAGCGCTTCCGGCCCGAGAAGATGTTCGTGGTCGTGCCCAACGACGCCCTCGTTCACTACGTGGGCCGGGTGCTCCCGTCGCTCGGCGTCACCGGGGTCGCGGTCACCACGTTCTCGCGGTTCGCCACCCGCCTGGTGAGTCAGCTCTTTCCGCGGCTCCCGGCCAAGGTGAGCGACGAGACGCCTCCGCTCGTCGCGCGGGCCAAGTCGCACCCGGCGATGCTCCGCGCGGTGTCCAGCATCGTACGGCGCATCGCCGCCACCACCGACGAGCGCGTGCGCGCCGCGCTGGCCCGGTGGCCGAACCCGGAGCTCGCCGTGGCCGCGTGGCTGGCCACCGGAGCCGAAGGACCAACGCCTCCCGACCTGCGCGTGTCGATGCTCTCGCAGTGGCTCGCCGGCAAGCGGCAGCTCCCGGGGACCGCCCAGGCAACGGGCCTGTCGCACGTCATGCGCGGCGCCCTCGAGCAGCTGCTGGCCGACGTTCGACGGCAGACTCGCTCGGTCGCGAGCGCGTGGGACGAGATCTTGACCTCGCGCGAGGCCCTCGACGAGGCGTTCGCCGCCGAGCCCGGGTTCGGCCCCGCGCGACTCGACCAGGTGCACGCGTGGTGCGTGCGCCAGGCGCGCGTCCGCGCCGAGCCCGAACGTGACGGCGAAGAGCCGTCGCTCGACGCCGAGGATCCCGCGCTGCTCCTCCGCTGCTGGCAAGAGCTTCGGGGTCCGCTCGTCGACGCGGAAGGCAAGCCGATTCGCTTCGCGCACGTGTTCGTCGACGAAGTGCAGGACGCGAGCCCGCTCGAGCTCCGCGTGCTCCTCGAGCTCACCGGGAAAGAGCGGTGCATCACCCTGGCGGGTGACATGGCCCAACGCATGCTCGACGACGGCGACGATCGCGGGGAGTTCGACTGGAACGCACTGCTCGACGGTCTCGGCGTCGCGCACACGACGATCGAGCCCTTGAAGGTGAGCTACCGGTCGACCGCCGAGATCACCGACTTCGCCCGCGCGGTCCTGGGTCCTCTCTCTCACGAAGACGTGCCCGAGACCACGCGGCGCGGCCCCCCGGTGGAGCTCTTCACGTTCGCTTCGCCGGGCGAGGCCGCAGCCTGGCTCTCGGAGGCGCTCAAGCAGCTCGCCCGCGACGAGCCGGGCGCGAACATCGCGCTCGTCGCGCGCTTTCCGCAGCAAGCCGACCTCTACTTCGAAGGGCTCTCGCGCGCCGAAGTCCCGAACGTGCGGAGGGTGGCCAAGCAAGACTTCTCCTGGGAGCCAGGTGTCGACGTGACCGACGTCCGTCAGACCAAGGGGCTCGAGTTCGACGAGGTCGTGCTCCTCGAGACGACGAGCGCGAGCTATCCCACGTCGCCCGCCGCTCGACACGCGCTCTATGTCGGCGCGACGCGCGCATCGCACCAGCTCTGGTGCGTGGCGAGCGAGAAGCCCTCGGAGCTCGTGACGGCCGCGATGCGCCAGACCGATGCCCCCGCGGAGGAGACGTAAGAGTGCGAACGGGCAGGGGGGGGCGCCGCGAGAGCGCGGCCTGGGCCTGCTTCGGAGCGCTCGGCGCGGCTGTCGGTGCCGCGTCGGGCGCGGTGATCTTCGCCGGGTGTCAGAAGGACCCCATCGTGACGACGCGGACCGTGACGCTCCACGCGCCAGAGGGGTGTGCGCCCGGCCTGGCGAACCTCGACGCCATGGCCCGCGGGGCCTACTGGCCGCTCGGTGACTTCGACGCGCCGGCTCCCTCGGCCTCGCAAGCGGACGTCCCGCTCGCCTCCCAGGGCGTCACGCTGCCGGAGATCGCCCCGGCCGCGAGGGCGCTTCGCGTCGACGCGAACGAGGGGGAGCGCGCGTGGACGGGGACGTCGAGCGTGGCCGCGTCGGGCGCGGTCGACGTGCTCCTCCTGCCGGCGCTGACGTCGTGCATGCTTCGCGGTTCCCTCACGCAAGGGGCCGGCGAGCAGATGGCGCCGATCGCAGACGGTCGGGTGCTGGTGGTCGGCGGACGAGAATCACCCGGCGGCACACCGCCCCCGACCGTGGTGGTGCGCCTCGATACCGGGAGCGTCACGGCCGCATCGCCGGCACTGGCGACTGCGCGCATCGGGGCCACGATCACCGCATTTGGCGGCGAAGGGCTCGTCGCCGGCGGCGTCGACGTGCGCAGCGGGGCCCCGCTCGATGACGCCGAGATCTACGACCCCGCGCGCGGCGGCTTCGCTCCCGGCGTCATCGCCCTGAGCACGCCTCGCGCGCAGGCGGGGGCCGTGGTCCTCGCCACGGGCGAGACCTTGCTCGTGGGCGGAACGGACGGAACGACGCCGCTCGGCTCAATGGAGATCGTGGACCCCGTGACGCGAACGGCGCGCGCGACGAACGTGGCGCGCCTGGCGGTGCCGCGCATCACGCCTTCGGTGCTGCGGCTTGCCTCGGGTGAGGTCCTCGTTGCGGGCGGGGCCGACGCGAACGGCGTCGCCGTGCTCACGCTCGAATGGTTCTCGCCCGACGCGAGCCAGACGAAGCGCACCGAGGACCTCGTGGCCGGATCGGCGCGAGCCTACGTCGCGCTCCAATCCGGAGGCGCCCTCGCGGTCATCGCCCCGCCGGCGGGTGCCGACGCCACCTTCCACAACACGTGGGTCATCGACCCCGACGGGGTGCTCGAAGCGGCGACGTCGATCGAGGGCGCGCTCACCCAGCCGGCGCTCTTCGGAGGGGCGGGGGACGCTCCGGTGCTCTGGACGGGCGATCGGTGGCTGCGCTGGCAGCCCTGGCTCGGCACCTTCGGCGCGCTGGGAGCGCTCGACGCCGCCCCCGCTCACGTCGGAGTCGTATCGGCTTCGCCCGACCGGGGCCTCGCGCTCTGGCTCGATTCGTCGAACACCAGCGAGCCCCGGTTCACCGCCTTGCGGTTCGATGTTCGCGGCGAGTACTCGCCGCTCGGCGGCCCGCTGCTCGTCTCCGACGCCGGAGACCTGAGCCCCGATCACCTCGTGACGAGCGGCGCTGTCACCTTCGACCCCATGCTCGACGGGGGTGCGCTGACGCTCGAGCCGGGCGCGAGCGCGTTCGTCACCGATCGAACCTATGCGGATGTCCGGGTCGAGCTCGACGCACCGACCGGCGCGCCCGCGCTCCTCGTGCTGCGTGATCCGCTCGGCCACGAGCTCGAGGTCGGCGGGGTGTCGTGCTCGGGAGCGATCGTCAGCGGGTCGCCGTTGACGCTGGTCGTCGAGCGTCGCGGGACGAATCTCGAGTGGACCGTCTCGAGCGACACGCCCTCGAAAGCGTGCGCGACCCCGTTCACGGCCGACGCGCGCCTCTCGATCGGCGTGCGAGGTGCGCCGGATCTCAGTCGCGGCGTGGTGCGAAACCTTCGAGTGAGCCGCCTCGGATCGCCGTGACGCGCCGGCCGATCGGGCATCCAGGCCCCTTGTCAACGCCGAGAGCCGCGGCGTAGTGTCCGCGCGAAAATGACGCAGGTGGACGGCACGAGCAGCGATGCGCGCTCACTGCGCCGGCTCGTAGTCGTGGCCGTCGGGCTCCTCGTCGTCGGGCTCGGAGTGCACGTCGCGTTCGCGCGCGAGTGGGGCGCCGACGACGCGTACATCTCGTTCCGGTACGCGAAGAACCTCGGCGACGGGCAAGGCCTCGTCTTCAACCCGGGCGAGCGCGTCGAGGGGTACACGAACTTCCTCTACGTGCTGATCCTGACTGCCGGCGCGACGATCTTTCACGCGCCGCACTATGCCGTCGCCGTGAGCGTCAACGTCGTCGCGCTGGCGGTCGTCCTCGGCATGTTCGTGCGCCACGTCGACCGCACGATCGGTCGCGACGCCGCGCGCTGGGCGGCAGCCTTCGTCGTTCTCTGTCCTGTCTTCTACCACTGGGTGTCGGCGGGCCTCGAGACGCCGGTCGTGCTCCTCCTGCAGATGCTGCTCTGGCTCCTGACCGAGCGACGGGTGCGAGCGACGCCGGACGACCCATCGTCCGATGCGGACGATGCGGGACCGCGGGCAGGGGACACCCCTCCCCTCTACGTCTTGTGTGCCGTGACCGTCGCCGCGGTCCTGATCCGCGCGGACGGGTTCGTCTTTCCCGTCGTCGCCGCGCTGTACCTGCTCGTCCACGGGCGGCGTCGTGACGGACTCACGGTGGCGACCACCGCGTGCCTGACGCTCGCCGTGCACGTCGCCTGGCGACTCAAGTACTACGGCTATCCGCTTCCGAATACTTACTACACGAAGGTGTCCGGCCCGCTCGGCCAGCGCGTCGTCCACGGTGTCGGAGATCTCGCCGAGATCGGACTCACGGCGTGCCTGCTCCCTCCGGTCCTCGCGATCGCGTTGGCCGCGGTGGCCGCCGTGCGTGAGGCACGCCGGCGGCCCACCTCTGCGCTCGACCTGCTGCGCGCGCTCCCGTTCGAGACCTGGATCGCGGCAACGCTCTTGCCGCTCTGGGTCTACGTTGGCGGCGACGTCTACGAAGAGCGCTTCTTGCTTGTGGTCTACCCGGCGGGGTTCCTGTCGCTGATGCGCGTCGTCGCGCCCGCGCGCTGGGCGCTGCGAACCGCAGCGGCGGCGGCGTTCGTGGCTCTGCAGCTGCTCGTCATGGTGCGCTTCGACTACCGCCTGTGGCCCAAGTACGACCAGTTCCTCGTGCTCGGCGAGTTCTTGCGCGACCGATACTCCGTCAACCAGAGCCTCGCGATCGACGGCGCCGGCAAGGTTCCGTACGTCACCGGCATGCCGTCGATCGACATCCTCGGGCTCAACGACTTTTACCTGGGGCACAAGGCGACCTCGTTCTTCGTGGTCGGCCACAACAAGTACGACGCCGACTACATCATGCGTCGCAGGCCGAACCTCATCGCGGCATGGCTCGACATGGGCGCGACCGTCATCGACCTGGACTGGGGTCTCACCAAGGCGCTCTACGACAAGAACGGGTACCGCGTTCGCTACGTCGTGAACACGACCGCGGTCTCGAACGGGCGTGATGTCGTCGACGTCGCCGGATACGCGGACCCCGACGTTCGGGCGCTGACGCTGCGCGGCTATCACTTTGCGGTGCTCGAGCGGCGCTAGCCTCGTTCGGTCCCCGAGTTCACATAATGCTTCTTAGGCGCCCTGGATCTTACACAGAGGGTATCGTCCTCGGGGCTACCAGGGACAAGAGCGATCGCTGTCGCGATCGTCGAAGCCCGGCGGCGCGACCTGCATCGCCACGAGCGTGCCCCCGTTGCTCAGCACGTAACCGCGCATGCCGTACGTCGCCGGCGACTGCGAGAAGCCGGAGCCGAGGTCGATTCCGTCGATCGGTCGCCCGTCGCGCGGCGACAGCAAGAACGCGCCGTAGTTCGACGTCCCGACGAGCAGCGCTCCGGCTACCGGCGATGGCGCCGTGACGCCGCCCTCGGGGATCGGGACGCGCCAGAGCGTGTGGCCCGTCGCCGGGTCGAGCGCCCAGAGCCCGCTCGCGCCGCTCGACGCCAGGAGAATCTCGCGCTTCGGCACCGGCGGGCCGCCGGCGACGTAGTCGGGGCTGCCCGGGCGCGGAGCGTGGGCCGGCTCGCGCCACAGCGTGAGGTCGGTCACGCCGATCGCCTTCTCGTCTTTCCAGACGGGCGCGCCTCGGTCTTCGTCGAGCGCGAACACGCCCCCCGCGTAGCTGGCCACGAACACCACACGGCCCTGGGTGCCGAGGTCGTCCGGGATCGGTGTGGTGTCGACATCGAGGTACCGCAAGGCCTCGGCGCCCTGCGACTGCTCGGCCTCGGCCGACAGATCCACCGGCGCCCATTTCTCCGTGCCGTCGCTTGCGTCGTACGCGCCGACATGACCGTCGGAGTAAGCGAAGAACACGACACCACGGTCGAACGCGGGGCCGGCGTAACCGCTGATCTCCATGCCCAGTGCCGGCGTTCGGTGGACGTGCCACGTGCCCTTGCCGGAGCGGCGGTCGACCGCGAACAGGTTGTCGGCCGCGTTCGCGAAGTAGAGCATTTCGCCCACGACCACCGGGCGCCGCGCGACCTCGGCCCCGCTCTCGAACCGCCAGAGGAGCTGCCCGTCGAGCGCGTGGACCGCATAGAGCGCGCCGTCGTTCGAACCAAAATAGACGACGTCGAGCTCCGCATCGTAGAGCGGCTCACTCTGGACTGACCCGAGGGTCTCGAACCGCCAGATGGTGCTGCCGTTGCCTGCTCGAAGCGCGTAGAGCCCGTGGTCGCTCGTGCCCACGAAGACGCGACCACTCCGGGGATCGATCTCGGGGCGCCCGCGCTCGTAGGGCTCGCCCACGCTCCGCGTGTCGGCGGTGAGCGTGCGCGTGAAGAGGACGTGGAGCGCACCGCTCGGCCGATGAAGCCACTGGGGTCCCTCCGGGTTGATGCGGTCGTTCCCGGTGTCGACGGTGCCGCAGCCGGCTCCCGCCACGGCGCACGACGCTGCGCCCGCCGCGGCCCACTCGACGAGAGCCCGGACGAGGCGCGTCATTGCGGAACGACCGGCGGCGTGCCGCCGGTGCCGCCCTTGCGTCTGAGCTGCTCGAGGATCTTCTGAACCTGAGGATCGTTCATGTCGAGGCCGCCGCCGCCGCCGGGGGAGCCGCCGCCGCCGGGGGCGCCGATGGCGGAGTCGCGGGAACCGCCCCGCCCGCTCGGACCGGCCGCGCCGGGTCCCATCTTGGCCGCCTTCGGGGGCAGCGCGGTGGGGTCGAGCGCTCGGAGGCGGTCCTCGACGACGAACTGGAGGTACGAGAACGGGTGGCTGTCGCCGGGCTCGCTGACGCGCTTCTGCACGTCCTTGAGCAGCTCTATCGCCTTGGCCTTGTCACCCTTGGCCTGGAGCACGCGCGCCTGATGGAACATGCCGAGCTCTTTGAAGCCGTCGATGTCGACGTGCTCGAGTTTCTGAAATGCGTCGAGCGCCTCGTCGAGGTGCTTGTCCTTGTTCACAGCGTCGCTCTCGGCGAGGAGCTCGGCGGCGAAACCGCTTCCCTCGAGGGCGCGCCCGCGAACCTCACCGTCGGCCCGCCCGAGCGCGGAGGATCGAACGTCGTCGAATGCTACCGCGGCTCCCTTGGCGTCTGCCGCGTCGAGCAGCAGCGATCCCTCGGCCAGACGCGCGAGCATCGCGGCGCCGGTTCCCGCGTACTTGGCCTCGACCGACCGGTACTTGGCGAGGGCCGCGTCGCGCCGTTCACCGGCACTCTTGAATGTCGGATAGAGCGGCTTGGCCTTCGTGTCGTCGTCGTCGTCCGCGTCCTTGTCGCTGACATGCCCGTGTTCGTCGGCCAGGGCTTGCGCGAGCAGCGCCGAAGCCTCTGCGTTGCGCTTGTCTTGCCGGTACGACCACCCGGCAAAACCCACGGCCGCGAGCGCAGCCACCGTGACGAAGGCGCCGAACGTCTGGCGATGCTCCTTGATCCAGGTGCCTGCGCGCGAGATGCGTTCGAGTAGCGGATCGGCGTCGGGCGAGACGCTCTCGCCCAGCGCCGAAGGTCGCTTGACGCTCCCCTCGCCGATCTTCGACAGGCGCTTGGAGGCAGCCGCCTCGAGGCCACGCTTCTTTTGCGACTTCTTTCGCTCGAGGAGCTTCTTCTCTTCTTCGCGCTCGACGCGATCGAGATCGGTCTCGGAGCCGATGCGATCGACACGCGCGGCGATGGCCTCCGGTCGGAACCGGTCTTCGGCGGCGGGCTGTTCGGGCTCGCGCTTGGGATCCGGCTCCGCAAACGGCTTCGGGGCGTCGTCTTTTTGCTCGTCGTCGGGCACGGGTGCAGCTCTTCGCGGGGGGGAGTTGGCGGGGCGCGCCGGGGGGGGCACGGTATGCGCGCGATCGGGCTCGGTCAATCACGACGGGCGCGGGATCACCCACACCGCTACGATGCCGCCGGTCGAAGCCCGCAGCTCGAGGTGCATCGGCCGCGCTGGTCGGGCGGGCTCGCCCGGCGCGAGTTCCACGGTCCGCACCTCTCCGTCGGCGCCGTCGCGGTCGCTCGACGCCTCCGGAGCCGGCGCACCGTCTGTGGTGACCGTCATCCCGGCGTGCGCGTCCGAGAGAAGCGCGACGAGGCGCGCCGAGCCCGCTGGCACCGTTATGGCCATCCGGGGGTCACCCGACGGGTCGGACGACGCTCGGTCGTGAACACCGAGCGCCAGAAGCGCGCGGGCTTCTCGAGGGCGGGTCGTCACGTACGGCTCGCTCCCGAGGGCCGCCAGGAGCGGCGCGCGGGCGCGATCGTCGCCGAGCGCTCCGAGCGCATCGGCCACGTAGGGACGCACTCGCACGTCGTCGAGCGCGCGAACGAGCGCGGGGACGGCCGATCGGCAGCGGGACTTCGCGGTCGCAACGAGGAGCTCGCGCGCGCGGGCCAGCTCGATCGACAGGCGCGGGGGCTCACCGTTCGCGTTACGCTGCAGCGAGCCCGCGGTGTCGTTCCACCAGGCCGCGATCTCGTCGCACGCGCGCCCGTCGCCTCGGCCGCCGAGCGCGAGCGCCGCGCTGCGCCTCCAGTCTCGGGTCGAGTCCCGCAGGAGCGCATCGACGAGCGGCGACGGCGCCTCGCTCAGCCGAGCGAGCGCGAGCGCGGCCCAGCGACGCACCTCCTCGTCTTCGTCGCGGGCGAGCGCGCGCTTCACCTCGGGCGTCGTCGATTCCGCATGAAGCTCGAAGCACACCTCGGCCGCCTTGCGCCGAATGCGCACGTCGGCGTCGTCGAGGAGCGCCGCCACGTCGGGCGCGGCGTCGACCTCACCCTGGAGACCCCGCCGCAAGGCCTCCGGCCACGCGGAGCCCGCGGCGACCTCGTAGCGACCGTGGTCGCGCGCGACCTCGCGGAGCAGGGCTCGCATCGCGGCAAAGCGCTGGGGGTTCGCTTCGGCCACGTCCCTGCGCTCGAGCGGATCGTCTTTCGGTCGGTAGAGCGCGCAAGCGGCAGCGCGCCTCTGGCAAACGAGGCGATCGGGGCCCGAGGCGATGAGCTCGTAGTCGTCCGTCTCGACGAACGCGCGGCCGTCGTCGACCGCGCCGGCATCCCCGTGCAGGACGGGCCCCAGGTCGCGGCCCCGGAGCCTGGCGGGGCGCGGAATGCCGAGCGCGGAAAGCACCGTCGGGAGCAGGTCGATCGTCTGCACGACGGTCGAGACCCCCTGCCCTTCGCGCACGCCGGGGCCGACGACGACCAGCGGAACGCGCACCTGCTCGTCGTAGACGGTCGTTCCATGATACCGCCCGCCGTGGTCGCCGAACTCTTCGCCGTGATCCGCCGTCACGATGATCGCCGCCCCGGGCCGGCGCGCCCGAACGAGCCGAAGGATGCGACCGATGCCATCGTCGGCCTCGGCGATCTCGCTGTCGTACGCGTCGACGTCCGCCGACGGCCCGCCCGCGAATACGTGATCGGGGTGCACCACGTAGGGCTCGTGAGGCTCGAAGAAGTGGACCCAGAGAAACAGCGGCCGGTCCCCCGGAGCGGCGTCGACGTACTCGGTCACTTGCCGCTCGCGGAGCGCCGGATTCGCGAACTCGACCTTCGCGTACTCGAACCCGAAGTGCTCGTCTTCGAAGCGCGAGAACCGGTCTTCGTCGATGAAGAACACCGCCGGCGGGTAAAATGCGCCGGTTCGCCATCCGTACCGACGAAGGTCCTGGGCCCAGGTCTCCGAGTCTTCGCCGAGGCCCAGCGCCAAGAGCGGACGGAGGTACTTGCCGGTCATCATCGACGTCAGCGAGTACGACGTGTGCGGCGTCGGGCAATACGCGCCGTCGAACCGGGTTCCCTGGGCCGCGAGCGCATCGAGATTGGGGGTCGTCGGCCGCGCGTATCCGTAAGAGTGGACGTGATCGGCCCGGAGCGCGTCGACCGAGATGAGCACGAGATCGTGCCCCGTCCAGTCGAGCGAGCGAGCCAGTTCGCCTGGCGCGACCGCCGTCGCGCGAGCGTCGGTGCCCTCGTGAGACGCCTCCGGGGGGCGAAGAGCCATCACGACGGTCACCGCGCGACCGAGGAGCGGCGCGTGATCGACCAGGACGATCCGTAGATTCGTCGCCCCCGCCAGCGAGCGCGTCGCGCGCGCCGAGGCGATCGCGCAGACGGCCGCGAGGCTCCCGACGACGGCTGCGAACGCCGCTGCCCCCTTCCCCGGCGGGCCGCTCGGACGAATCGCGAGCGCGACCAGCGCGGCTCCGAGCAGCGACGCGATGATCATCGCCACGTGGAACGCGGGGTAGAGTCGAGGCAAGACGTAAGCGTCGGCAGTCCATCCGCCGAGCCCGAGCGCGAACCCAATCGCCGCGATCACCGGAGGAGGCCGCGATCGCGCCGCCAGCCACGGAACCGCCCACCAGCTCGCCGCGGCCCCCGCGCCGGTCATGAGAACCACCGCAGGAGCCCGCAGCATCCAGCTCGCAAAGTGACGTCCCTCGGAGAGCCCGAGAGCCAGGAGCAGCGCGGCCCCTGCCCCGGCGACGGCGAAGGCTCTCCGGGTGGGCATCGAGCCCTCCGCGGCGACCCCCGCGAACGACCATGCGAGGGCTACGACCGCAGCGAACGGGGCGAGGAGTGCGACGGCGATCGGTGCGACCACGTGGCGCGCGCGAGAGATCTCCCACGGGCCGGAGAACTCATCGCGCCAGAGAAACCCGAGCGCTACGTTCTCGGCAAGCACCGCTCCCGCCCATACGAGGAGGATCCCCGCCGCGTCGACCGCGGCCGACGCCAGCCACTCGCGGCGCGACGTAGTCATGGAGGGGGCGCTCGACCGACCGCGCGGGCCGTTCCGACTCAGCCGAAGAAGATGTCGAGCACTTCGTACGTTCGCTCGCCGCCCGGCATGCGCATCTTGACCTCATCGCCCACCCGCTTGCCGATGAGCGACCGGGCCAGCGGGCTCGTGATGCCGATGCTTCCCTTTGCGAGATCGGACTCGTCGGCCCCGAGAATTCGGTACGAGACCTCTTCGCCGGTGTCGACGTTGGAGAGCTTCACGGTCGCCCCGAAGGCCACGCGGTCGCCCGAGAGCTTGCTCGGGTCGATGACCTCGGCGCGCGCGAGCTTGTTCTCGAGCTCCTTGACCCGTCCTTCCACGAACGACTGGCGCTCGCGCGCCGCATGGTACTCGGCGTTCTCGCTGAGATCGCCGTGCTCGCGCGCCGTCGCGATCGCCTGGATGATGGCCGGGCGCTCGACGCTCCTCAGCTGGTTCAGCTCCTCGCGCATGCGAAGGTGCCCTTCGGGCGTCATCGGGACTTTGTCCATGACGCTCCGGACTTAGCACGCTTCGACCCATGGTTTCACCTCCGGCACGCGTCTCTCCGACAGGAGGCTCCACGCCGCTAGACTGGCGCTAGACTCGCGGCTCGCGGCTCGAGCGATGGCAGGGCCCCTCCACGTCGCATCTGCGCGTGAGAGCGAACGAGAGCACAACGAGGAGCACAACGAGAGCATGGGCATCGTCGGTACCACTCCAGAGAGCGGCGTACGCATAGACGTGACCCGCCCCCGCGAAGGCGGACCACCCTGGCGATACGAGGGCGAGGCCGTGACTCCCGGCGCCCGCCTCTCGGTGACCGCCGTCGTCTCGGCCGACGGTCAGGTGACCGTCGAACTGGCCGCCGGCGCGGCCCCCGCGATGGCCGCGACCGCGGAACGCGTAAGGCTGCTTCTTCGCGCCGCGCACAAGCACGCCCGCGAAGACGGGCAGCCGCCCCCCAGGCGGGTCGTTCGCTGGCGGGCCGACGTCGATGTGGCGCCCCCGCGCCCCGGCGGGTAGTTTCCGGCCGCGATGCGTCCCCTTCCTCTCTCGTTGGCCTCGCTTGCTGCCGTCGCCATTGCCGCCGCTCCCCTGGCGGGGGTTTCGCTGGCAGGCGCCGCGCTCGATGGATGCGAGGGCGAGGGGCCGAAGACCGCGCTCAGCTACACCGAAGACGCCAAGCGCGCGTACGACGCGGCGATGGAGGAGTACAACGCGCACAACTGGATCGAGGCGCAGGCCCTTCTCCGCGAGGTCAAGCGGAAGTACAGCTACTCCAAGTTCGCGCGGATGGCCGAGCTTCGCATCGCCGACGCCGACTACGAGCAAGAGAAGTATTCCGACGCGATCCGCGAGTACAAAGACTTCATCCACGCGCATCGGTCCGACGCGGACGACGTGGCGTACGCGCGCTCGCGCGTCGCCGAGAGCACCTACGCCGAGATCCCGGAGACAGCGCTCATCGGCGCGGCCGAAGAGCGCGACCAGGCGAGCGTGGTCGACGCGTACAAGGAGCTCAATAGCTACCTGTCCGACTTTCCCGACTCGAAAGAGTCGGCCCACGTCCGCGAGCTCCTCGGCCAGGTGATCGCGCGCCTGGTCCGGCACGAGCTCTACGTCGCGCGCTTCTACCTCGGCCGCGACAACTACGACGCGGCCGTCGCACGCATCCAGTACGCCCTCCACAACTACGGGCCGGGGGGCGGCGCCGTCCGCGCCGCCGGAGTCACGACCGACTCCGACCTCGACGCCGAGGCGCTGCTGCTGCTCGGTCAGACGTATCTCAAGATGCACAAGTGGGTGGAGGCGCGCGGGGCCTTCGAGACGATCGTCCGTGCGCACGGCGGGAGCCCGATCGTGGTTCAGGCTCGCGACTACTTGCAGCACCTGACCGAAAAGGGCGCTTGACGAGCCCACGAACGGAGCGAACGGAGCCGCCGATGCCGGACCAGCCTGTCACGCCGCTCACACCCCACGCGTCGGCCCACGCGTCGGCCCACGCGTTGGCCCACGCGTTGGCCCACGCGTCGGCCGCGAGTCCGTCGAGCCCGCCAAGCACCGCCACGCCTCGCACGGTGCTCGTCGTCGACGACGAGAAGAACATCCGGCGGACGCTCCAGCTCGTTCTAGAGGGCGAGGGGTATCAGTTCCTCGGCGCCGAGACGGCCGCGCACGCGCTGGCCATCCTCGCGAACCCGGCGACGCCGGTGGATCTCGCGATTCTCGACGTGAAGCTCCCGGACATCAGCGGTCTCGATGCGCTGGCGAAGATCCGGAGCGACGAGGCGACACGCGATCTTCCCATCATCGTCATCAGCGGGCACGCGACCGTGAACGACGCGGTGCAAGCCATCAAGTTCGGGGCCAGCGACTTCTTCGAGAAGCCGCTGGCGCGCGAGCGTGTGCTCGTGAGCGTGCGCAACGTGCTCGACGCTGCGAAGGTGCGGCAAGAGCTTGCCCGGGTCACCGAGCAGCAGCTCCAGCGCTACGAGATGATCGGCCGGGGCGCCGTCATGCAGCGCATCTTCCACGAGATCGAGAAGGTCGCGCCGACGAAGGCGTCGGTGCTCATCACGGGCGAGAGCGGCACGGGGAAAGAGCTCATCGCGCGCGCCCTCCACCGGCTGGGGCCGCGAGCCGACGACCCCTTCGTGAAGGTGAACTGCGCGGCCATTCCGCGCGAACTCATCGAGAGCGAGCTGTTCGGCCACGAGAAAGGCGCGTTCACCGGCGCGATGCTCAAGCGCCGGGGCCTCTTCGAGCAGGCGCACGGGGGCACGCTCTTTCTCGACGAGATCGGCGACATGGACCTCGTGGCGCAGGCCAAGGTGCTGCGCGCGGTGCAGTCGGGCGAGATCTCGCGCGTCGGCAGCGAGCACGTCTTGCACGTCGACGTGCGCGTCCTCGCCGCGACGAACAAGGACCTCGCGAAGGCCGTCGAGCTCGGGACCTTCCGCGAAGACCTGTTCTTTCGCCTCGCGGTCTTTCCCATCCGGAGCCCAGCGCTCCGCGAGCGGGTCGAAGACATCCCACTGCTGGCGCGCGCTTTCATGGAGCAATTCGCGCGAGAGAACGGCGTGCGACCCAAGCCGATCGACGACGATGCCCTCCAGGCGCTCGTGTCGCGCAAGTGGCCGGGCAACATCCGCGAGCTCAAGAACGCCGTTGAGCGAAGCGCGATCCTCAGCAGCGATCGCGTCACCATCGCCGACCTTCCAGAGGACCCCCACGCCAGCCCCTTCGAAGAAGAGGCGGAGTCGCCTGCGCTCGAGAACACGCCGACGGACGCGGGCGACGACGACTCATCCCTGGACGCCGCACGGCACCTCAGCCCCGGTCCAGGCGGAAAGCACCTGACCCTCCGCGAGTTCCGCGAGAAGTCGGAGCGGCAATACATCGTGGACACGCTCCGGATGGCCAACTGGAACATCTCGCGCACCGCCATCTGGCTCGGGGTGGAGCGAACCAACCTCCACAAGAAGATTCGCTCGTATCAGATCAAACGCGGCGAGAGCTGAGCGCGGCGCACCTTTCCTGGTCCACCTCCCTGGTCCTCCGCCTCTCCGTCGCTCCATGATCGAGTCCCGCCGGCGCACCCTCGTCACCCAGCGAACGCTCGGCCACGGCCCGAGGGAGGTCTTCGCGACCGGCCGCGGTCCCTGCGTGGTCGGTTTCCACGGGTTCACCGGGACCGCCGCGGAGATACGTCCCCTGCTGGCGGCCGCGGGAGACGCCGGATTTGCCGTCGACGGCGCGCTCCTGCCGGGCCACGGGACCTTCGCCGTCGATCTGCAGCCGATTAGGTTCGACGACTGGGTCGACGCGGCTCGCGTCCGCGCACGCAAGGCGATCGACGCCTACGGGCGGATCGTGCTGCTCGGATTCTCGCTCGGCGCGCTGGTCGCGATGCAGCTGGCGAGCGAGGAGCTCGAGGGCGTGGCCGGCCTGGTGGTGCTCGGTAACGCGCTCACGCTCGGCGCGTCGTCGCGGTGGCCCCTCGGTCTCTGGGCCCGCTCGGGGCGCCCGATGCCGGACATCTATCTCCTGAAGCCACGACCCGGGAACCTGGTGGACCCTTCGTGCTGCGACGAGCTCGTGACGTACGATCGGCACCCCTTGCGCGCGGCCCTCGAGGTGTACCGCGCGGGCCACCGCGTACGCGGCGTCGTCGGTCGGATCCGCTGCCCGACGCTCGTCCTCCACGGACGCCGGGACGTCGTGTGCCCCTGGTCGAACGCGCCCTGGCTCGCGGCGCACACCGGCACGCGCGACGCGATGGTACGCGTCTTCGATCGCAGCGCGCACGTGCTCGCATGGGACGGCGAGCGTGACGCGGTCGCGCGCGAAGTCACGGCGTTCGTCGCGCGGATCGCGTAGCTCGCGTCGGGCCGGACGACCTATCGGCGGCCGGGCCAAGGGGGGAGCGCACCCTCGGGAGGAGCGCCCGGAGTTCAGGTGCTCCCCGTCGAGCCATACCCCCCGGCGCCGCGCGCCGTGGGGCCAAGCCCGTTGACCGAGATCACGAGCTCGGCATGAGCGACGGGTGCGATGACGAGCTGAGCAATGCGTTCGAGCGGGGTGATGGTCACCGGCGTGTGGCTGAGGTTCACGAGGAGAACCGCGACCTCTCCGCGGTAGTCACTGTCTACGGTTCCGGGCGCATTCAGGACAGTGAGCCCGCTTCGCCCGGCGAGCCCCGAACGGGGGCGGACCTGCCCCTCGAAGTGCATCGGAATGGCGAAGGCCAGGCCCGTCGGAATGCGGGCGCGATGGAGCGACGGCAACGTGAGCGGCTGGGTGAGCGCCGCGTGGAGGTCCATTCCCGAGGCGCCGTCGGTCTGGTAGCGCGGCAGCGGCACGTCGACGGGCCCTACGCGCACCACTTCAATCTGAAGATCGGGCAACATGGCTCCGAGAGTAAGCGATCCCGGCGTCGTCGCGCCCCGCTTCGGGGCCGTTCGCGCCGGCTCCGACGCCAGCGCGAACGGCGACTCTCGCCGTCCTCGCTTGACGCCCCCGAGCCGGCTGGTAGTCGGGTCATCCATGTCGCTCGCCCGTGAACTCGTCCTCGTCCTCGACTTCGGGGCTCAGTACACGCAGCTCATCGCCCGCCGCATCCGCGAGCAGCGCGTTTACTGCGAGATCCAGCCGTGCACGATCTCCTTCGAGCAGGTCCAGGCGATGGCCCCGAAAGCCATCGTCTTGTCGGGGGGACCCGCGAGCGTCTACGCCGAGGGCGCGCCGTCGGTCGACCCTCGCGTCTTCGAGCTCGGCGTCCCCGTCCTCGGAATCTGCTACGGCCTTCAGCTCATCGCGCACCTGCTCGGCGGTCGCGTCGAGAAGGCGGACGCGAGGGAATACGGTCACGCGCGCGTCGTCGTCGAGCATGCCGAGGGCATCTTTCATCGCTTCTCCAAGCGCGAGGCGCTCGACGTGTGGATGTCCCACGGCGACCGCATCGTCGCCCTTCCCCCCGGCTTTCAGACCATCGGCGTGAGCGGCAACACCCCGTTCTGCGCCGTGGGGAACGCGAGCCGACGCATCTACGGCGTTCAGTTCCACCCGGAGGTCGTGCACACGCCGCGCGGCGCCGACATCCTCGCCGCGCTCCTCTTCGACGTGGCCGGCCTCCACCCGACGTGGACTCCAGGCGCCTTCACCGACGAAGCCGTGGCCACGGTCGCCGCGAAGGTCGCCCCCGGCGACCACGTCCTTTGCGGGCTGTCGGGCGGCGTCGATTCGGCGGTGGCGGCGGTGCTGTGTCACAAGGCGCTGGGCGAGCGGCTGACGTGCATCTTCGTCGACAACGGGCTCCTCCGGCAGGGGGAAGCCGAGCAGGTCGTCTCGACATTCCGCCAGAGCCTCCGCCTCAACCTGGTCGCGGTCGACGCAAGGTCGAAGTTCCTGTCGGCGCTCGCCGGGGTGAAGGACCCCGAGCAAAAGCGAAAGATCATCGGCCGCGTCTTCATCGAGGTGTTCGAAGAAGAAGCCAAGCGCTTTCAGGGCAGCAAGTGGCTGGTGCAAGGCACGCTCTATCCGGACGTCATCGAGAGCGTGAGCTTCCGCGGACCCAGCGCCGTCATCAAGAGCCACCACAACGTCGGCGGCTTGCCCGAGAAGATGAACCTGAAGCTCATCGAGCCGCTCCGCGAACTCTTCAAGGACGAGGTTCGAGCTGCCGGCGAAGAGCTCGGAATGCCTCGAGATATGCTCTGGCGTCACCCCTTCCCCGGCCCCGGCCTGGCCGTTCGCTGCCTGGGCGAGGTCAACGAGACGAGGCTCGCTGTTCTGCGCGCGGCGGACGCCATCGTGATCGGCGAGATCCGCGCGGCCGGCCTCTACGACACGATCTGGCAGGCGTTCGCTGTCCTTCTGCCCGTGAAGAGCGTGGGCGTGATGGGCGACGAGCGCACGTACGAGGAGACGTGCGCCGTTCGCGCTGTGCACTCGGTCGACGGCATGACCGCCGATTGGGCGAAGATCCCCTACGACGTCCTGGCCCGCATCTCGAACCGCATCATCAACGAAGTGCGCGGGATCAACCGCGTGGTCCTCGACATCACGAGCAAGCCGCCCGGGACCATCGAATGGGAGTGAGCGATCGAGGCCAGGCTCGCGAGAGTACGATGCTTTGTCTCCAACGCGCCTTTCTCCCCTCTCTTCTCCTCGTCGGCGCTCTGGCAGCGGCGTGCGAGCCGGCCAGGGCGCCCGCGCAGCCGACCATCTCGCTTCGTCTTCGGGGAACTCCCCCGAGCGCGACGGTCGTGATCGACGAAGAGGCCCTCGGTACGCTCGACTTCGTGGCGGCACACGGCGTCGCGCTCCCTCCGGGGCTTCACCACGTCACGGTCAAGGCGGCGGGGTACTTCCCGTCGGATCAGGCCGTTGACGCACGGCCCGGCTCGCCGCCCGTGCTCGTCGAGGTCGCGCTCGTTCCGGTACCCGACTGAAGCCGCCCATCCCACGCCATACCACCCCCCACCCGCGAGCCCGAGCGAACTCGATAGTCGGCGGATTCCGGCCTTTCCCCGGGGAGACCTTGACAGAGCGCGCGATCCAGGGCACTCCTCCGCCCGATCTCTATGGCTAATCGCGCAATCTGGAACGTCCGCAAGCGTCACGAATGGCTCGCCACTCCCCTCAAGGCGAAACGCGTCAAGCGCGCCCAGCGCCTTCGTAACGGCCAGCAAGACGCGATCGACCGCAAGGCCGGCGCCGAGCGCTCGACCGAGAACTGACCGTCCTACAGGCCTGACGTTTCACCGAGCGTGGCGCTCATTGCGGCCCACGCCATTGTGGGGGTGTTGCGCGCGAGCCCGAGTCGCCCGGCGCGGTCCACGAGGATTAGCCCGCCGGAGCCGTGGACCCGCGCGCCCAGGGTTCGAATGGCCGCCCGCGCCGCATCTTCAGGTGAGGCCCCGGACCGCATGGCGTCGATGGCGGTCTTCGCTAGCACGACCCGCATGATCGACTCCCCTGTTCCCGTTGCGGAGCAGGCCCCCCCTTCGTTGTCGGCGTAGGTCCCGGCCCCGAGCAGCGGCGAGTCGCCGACCCGGCCGACCTTCTTGTTCATCAGGCCGCCGGTGCTCGTCGCCGCGGCCACGATCCCGCCCGCGTCACGAGCGACAGCGCCGACGGTGCCGCCCTGGAACCCCTCGCTCGGGTCAGGCGCCTGCCCGGCTCGGGCTGCGCGCCATCGCGCTCGCGCCGAGGGGGTCGTCATCGCCTCGCTCGAAGACGGCTCGAACCCGTGCTCCCGGGCGAACCGCGCGGCGCCGTCGCCCGCGTAGAGCACGTGGCGCCCGTCGTTCAGAGCAGCCCGGGCGATGGCGATGGGGTGCAAGAACGGCGGTAGAGCGCACACGGCGCCTGCGCGCAGCCCGGAGCCCTCCATGAGCGCGGCGTCGAGTTCGATGAGGCCCTCGGCGTTCAGGCAGGCGCCCGTGCCCGCATTGAAGCTCGGGAGATCCTCCAGCACGAACACCGCGCGCTCCGCGGCGTCGAGAGCGCTCCCGCCCGCAGCCAGAACGTGGGCCGCGGCGCGCGCGGCTTCGAGGCAACCCGCCACGTGAAGGTGGGCGCGTTCCGCCGGAATGGCCCCCGCCCCACCGTGCACCATCACGGCCCAGCCTCCGCCGTCGGCGCCCCACGACGCGGTGACGAGGGATGTGACCAGGGTTGGGGCGTGGCCGCTTGGCAACGTGTCGTTCCTGGCGCTCATCTTGTTCGTCCCTGAGCCCGAGAGCGCCGGAGCGCGAACGCGAGCAAGAAGGCCGGGGGAAGCGCTGCGACTACGGCCGGCACGAGGAGCGCGGCGGCCGCCTGGAACAGCATCACGCTCGCCACGACCGCCGTGGCCGCCGTGAGCGCCACGGGCCATACGGTCCTCCCGAGGCTTCGGTTCTGCGCGGGCCGATCGCCATGAGCCGCGGGTCTCGCGAGGAGGAGCTGCGCCAGGAGCATCGGCAGCGCGAGGCCGGCCATCGCCGTTGCCAGCGCCGCCGCGGTTCGACCCCCGCGCGGAATCGTCAGCCGGGGTCGCGCCTCCACCGGAGGAGCGAAGCGTTCGGGCGTTCCGCCGGCGTCGACGCGAAGGCCTCGCGCGTGGTCGACGAACGTGTTGCCCTCCCAGCGCCACGCGCTCGGTCGAAGCGCTGTCGGATAGAAGCCCGCCGCGTCGACGGCAGCGGATGACCCCACCGCGAGCGCGGCGACGAGCGCAAGCGCGGCGCCACCGGCAATCGCGGCGGCTGCGATCTGGCCGAGCGAGCGGCCGAGCGCCTCCAGGGCCCGCACCTCGCCCCGCGCGCGCACGGGCCCTAGCGCCCCCCAGGCGCCCACGGCTGCGCAGATGGGCGTGAGAGGGATCGTTCGCCCTGCTCGCTCGCCCCACGCGACACCGCCTTCGTCGGTCGCTGCTGTGATGAGCCACGCGAGCCCGAGCGCGAGACCCGCGACGAGCGCGGCTCGAACGAAGACAACGGTGTCCCAGCGGGTGACCCGCATGCCGCGGGCCATGCGACGCGAAACGTAGAGCAACGGCCCTACCTTTGCTCGCTAGTTATGGGCCAGGCCAGTCGGTTTGGCTCGAAGCGAATCTCGAAGAAAGATCGCTGGCCTCGGGAAGACGGAGCGCGATCGCGTGTTATGCTGTTCAGTAGGCGGCGCATACGGACCTCGCGGTCCCGAAATGGTTCGGCGACGGGCTACCGTCGCGGTGCGGCGATAACACTCGGTGTCTTCGTGCACCACAAACTGGAAACACTCGTTGCGGCCGCGCCTGTCTGCGACCGATCCGGTCTCCGACCGCGCGCCAAGCCCCCGAGTGCCGGCCATGCGCTGGAGGAGGAAGAACGTCATGCAAAGTACTGATGGCTCTGAACCGAAAGGGCTGCTGACGTAGAAAGCCTCTTCGCGCGCGCGTGCGTTTGCCGGCCAGCGGAAAGCGGCGGCGAACTCACCGCGCTCGAGCGGCTACGGACGGTCGCGGGTCCGCTGGGCAAACTCCAAGGAGATCCGGCGTCCGCACCTCCGGACGTGCCCTTTCGCCGGGCCAGACGGCTCGGGTGGCAAATGGTCCACCCGAGCCGTTATTTTGTCCGGTGTCCGTCGACTGAGTGGCTGAGCCGGTTGACAGAGGAAGGGGGCGAGAGTTACCTGGCGCTTCGCGTTTTGCGGGACTAGCTCAGTTGGTAGAGCGTCGGCTTCCCAAGCCGAAGGTCACGAGTTCGAACCTCGTGTCCCGCTCCCCCGAATTCAT
>CALFNG010000420.1 GCA_937902985.1 uncultured Myxococcales bacterium | reverse complement strand
CCGAAGAAAAAAAAGACGCGCCCCCCCCTTGCGCAAGCCACCGGTACAGAGTCAGCACGGGTCCCGACTACACGCACTGCATTTGGCCCCTGAGGGCGCCGGGCAGGATGAAAGTTGCCTTTGCAACCAGCTGGCCGCGTCGACGGACCAGACTTGTGGGCGGGGTCGCTGTGGGCCAGGATGCACATGCCTATGCGAGAACGTCTGCCGGTGCGGCAGTTATTAGGTCGAGCGGCGGGCCTACGTCGAGCGGCGGGCCCGCTGCTCTCCGCGGTTGCCCTCCTCTCCGCTTGCGCGGGCTCGAGCGCCGCGAACGACGACGCCGGAACGAACGAGCCCGCGGACTCGTCTACCGCGGGTGACACCGGCCCCGCTGCGTCGAGCTGCGCGCCAGGCGGCGCGGGCCTGGCGAACTGCGGCTCCGCGAAAGAGAGCTGCTGCACAAGCCTAGAGGTGAGTGGCGGAACGTTGGACCGAACGTACGCGAACATTGACGGCGGTGCGGTAAGTGAATCCGATCCCGCTACCATCAGCGGGTTTGCTCTCGACAAGTACGAGGTGACCGTCGGCCGGTTCCGGCAATTCTTCACCGCGTGGAGCAAAGGATGGCTGCCGCCCCCGGCCTCGGGCAGGCAAACGCACCTGAACGCAGGGAAGGGTCTCACGAGCGGCGCTGCGTCTGGCCAGTACGAGAGCGGGTGGTCGGCATCCTACGACGGGAACGTCGCGCCCACGGACGCGAACCTCGAATGCGAGACAAGCTACTCCACGTGGACGAGCGCGCCGGCCGCGCAGGAGAATCTCCCCGTCAACTGCGTCAACTGGTACGAGGCGTATGCCTTCTGCATCTGGGACGGGGGATTCTTGCCGAGCGAGGCCGAATGGGAGTACGCGGCGGCGGGCGGCGCGCAGCAGCGTGAATGGCCCTGGGGCAGCACCGCGCCCGGCACAGCGAATCAGTACGCGATCTACGGATGCAACTATCCGACGACGGGTAGCTGCACGGGGCTCGTCAACATCGCGCCCGTGGGAACGCCGCCGCTCGGCGAGGGGCTCTGGGGCCAGCTCGACCTGGCCGGCAACGTCGCCGAGTGGACGCTCGATCTGTGGACCGCAACCTACCCGGACCCGTGCACCGATTGCGCCGACCTAACGGCGGGCACGGTCCGCGTCGCCCGCGGTGGGACCTTTGCGTTGGCGGCCTCGGACATGCTGCCCACCTACCGCGGCAACGATCTTCCGACGGTGCGTGACGGGCACATCGGTTTCCGCTGCGCGAGAGCGCCCTAGCGTTGGGGCGATCGTTGAGCGTGCTACGATTCGGGCGCCCGCCGATGGAGCAGACGGGAATGGACCCATGAACCGCGACGTCCAACCGAGCGGCCGCTGGGCGTGGGGTGCGCGCGCCGCACTCGCGATGGCGATGGGCGCGGTGGGCATCGGCGCGGGCTGCGGCACCGCGGTTCGCGCCGGTGCTGGCACGCCACCGGACGCGAGCACTGAGGGCTTCCCTGCCCGCGAAGGCGGCCTGGACTCCGCGGTGGCCGACGACGCGGGGCCGACGCCCCCGAGCTGCGCTGCGAGCGGAGCGGGCGTGTCCGACTGCGGCGCCAACAACGAGGGCTGTTGCACGAGCACGATCGTGATGGGCGGCACATACTATCGTACCTACGATGGGGTCACCCAGTTCGGCAGCCAGGCGACCCTCGCCTCGGATGGGGGAGCCACTGGCGTGGCGGATCCAGCGACGGTGAGCGACTTCCGACTGGACCGGTACCTTGCCACGGTCGGCCGCTTCCGCGCGTTCGTGAGCGCATGGAGCGGGGGCAGCGGCTGGCTGCCGCCGCCGGGATCCGGCAAGCATTCGCACCTGAACGGCGGCCTTGGCATCGTGAACGCCGCTGTCGACGGGGGGATCGCATACGAGCCGGGCTGGGTTGCCTCGGACGACACCAACATCGTGCCGACCAACGCGAACCTGGCCTGCGATCCCTACAGCGACTCCGGCACGTGGACGCCGGCGGCCGGCAACAGCGAGCGTCGCCCCATCAACTGCGTCAACTGGTACGAGGCCTATGCCTTCTGCATCTGGGATGGCGGATTCCTGCCCAGCGAGGCCGAATGGGGGAACGCGGCGGCGGGCGGCGCGCAGCAGCGCGAGTACCCATGGGGGTCGACGTACCCCGGCATGGGCAATCAGTACGCCATTTACAATTGCCTCTACCCGAACGGGCCTGACGGCTCGGACGCGTGCCTTGGTGGCGTGACGAACATCGCACCGGTCGGAACGGCAGCCCTCGGGGCGGGCCGCTGGGGGCAGCTCGACCTCGCTGGCGAGGTGCTCGAGTGGAACCTCGACCTCTTCTCCCTACGCTACGTGAACCCGTGCACCGATTGCGCGTACCTCACGCCGTCCCCGAGTACGAACGATCACGTCGACCGCGGCGGCTACTTCGGGTTCCCCGTACACGCGTTGTACTCCGCGACGCGTCAGATCTTCAGCCAGCTCTCGTCGGCGCGTAGCGCGCTCTTCGGGTTCCGGTGTGCGCGGACGCCATAGATGCAACCAGGCATGTCGGGCGCGGTTTGTCCATCCAAACGAGCTGCAACGAGCTTTTCCGGCCTCTCAGGGCCGCTTTTTTCCCGTGGATCGCCTGCCTCGCGAAATTGACACGGTAGGGGTCCTCCGGCCGCATATCAGCCGGATCGGTGTGGCCGGTCACAACCGGTACATCTGGGTGCCGACGCAGGTCGACCCCAGCGTCCTGCCACAACAGGGCGATTCGGACGAGCGACGCCTCGTCGGATGTGCCCGGCGCCCGGCGCGCACAAGGTCGACGTCTACCATTTCACGGCGGTGGGCCCCGGAACCACGACAATGGAATGTCCCTCAAGCGCCCGTTCGGCAGCGGCGCTCCAGCCCGGGCCGTTCAGGTCACCGTCACCGTTCACTAATCTCACCGGAGACAATCCTCTACCCTCCGCACCAGCAGACGTTTTCGCAGAGACAGGTGCAGCCCGGACCGCAGCGGACGTGACCGCAACCCTGGCCCGCGGAGGTGCGGCCGATGCAGGCCTCTCCCGGGTCCCCACGCGGCGGCCAGAGGCAGGCGGTGGGCACGGGGCCTTCGGGATCCAGCATCGGGTTGGCGCACACGTATGTCGCGCCATTCGCGGCGCAAAACCCCGAGGCCGCATACTCCTGGTGGCACAAGGACGAATTGGTTTCGAACCCGGCCGAGGTGCACCATCCGTAGGTGCATCCGTCCGACTCGATGCAGGAGTACGGCCCCGAGCAACTCGGGGCCGTCGTACAGCGAGGACAGGCCGCGGGGGCGCCCCCGCCCCCGTTTGCGCCGATTCCACCTCCGGGCACGAAAATCGACCCGTCCGCCGTTTCCAGGTCGATCCCCGTGCGCGCCCCGCAGTCCAGGATCCCCGAGGCCAGCGCGATCAGCCACCCAATCCGCATGGTCCCGATGCTACCCCAGCGGCCGTTAGCAGGCTCGGTGCCGAACCGAATGGAGGGGCGATCGTCGAGGCTACTGGCGGAAGAAGCCGCCCGTGTTCGACACCGACGTCACGCTTGCGTTGAAGCCGTTGAACGTGCAAGCGCCGCCGTTGGCGAAGACGGAGCAGACGCCGCTGTTGCCCCCGAAGAAGTCGCAAGCGTCAAGAAACGAGGCGCTGGAGGGTTGCGGCTGACCGGGAAGGACGTCCGTGAACGTCGCGGAGTTGCTGTCGAGCGGCGTGTTGTCGCCGCAGTTGTTCTCGAGCGAAATGGTCACGGTGACGTCGATGCCGCGGGTGGGCGACCCGCTGCCCGCATCGGCGGGGAGGGTGCTCGAGGGCTTGCATGTCACCGAGACCAGCGCGCCGTGACCGTCGCGGCACCCGACCTCCTGGGTCACGGTCGCGGGCGAGACGCCCCCATCCGGGCTGACGTTCGGATTGCACTTGATGGTCACGTCGGGCAGGCTCTCGGGGCAGTTGCACGCGCTGCAGATGTTGAAGCCCGTCGTGGCAAACTGCAGGCCTTGGATCAGGACGGTCGCCTGCGGCGGAGCCGCGAGCGTGGCGGTCGCCGCCATGAGGCCGCACCCGTTGGGCGACCCGAGGCCGGTCAACGAGTCCCACCCTGGCGTCGCGGTCGGACCCAAGCCGCACTGGTTGGAATTGGGCGTCGTGCCGACGATATCGTGGAAGGCCTGTTGATACACGCCGGGCTCGTTCAGCAGCTGGTAGAAGGCTTCGTTCGGGAAGCCGACGGGCGGGAGTTTTGGTGTGCTCGAGGCTCCCTGCTGATTGAGGAGCGCCATGTAGCCCGCCCAGAGCGGCGCCGACGCGCTCGTCCCTCCAAAGGAGGTCTGCTGGCCCGGAAGCAGCGAGGCGGCCGGGCAGACGTTATTGACCAAGGCACCCATGGCGCAACCCGTAGAGACAGCAAGGAGTCCCGTCGCGGGCATCGACACATCCGGGCTGTTACGCGCGGACGCGTTGACCAGGGTCGGAACGTTCGCCTGGAAGTCCGGCACCGACGTGCCGGCGAAGAAGCCGCCCCCGCTTCCAGCCCAGGCGTCCTCGGACGAATAGAGCTCCGTTCCGAAGAATCCCGAGCAAGGGCCGGAGTTGTTGAACAGGCAGGTGCTCAGGTTCGTTCCGCCCACGAGCGTGATGTTCTTGAGGGCCCGGATGTCGGTAGGCGACCCGTCCAGGGAAGGGGCAAATTGACCGTTGGCGCAGGTCAGGTTGGGAGTGCACGCGCTCATGCACGAGCCGTTGCAGACGGCGATCGTCTCTTTCGTCGCCATGCCCATCTGATTGGTGCACGGACACGTGCAGGGCTGAGCGTTCTGGTCGTATTGCCCCGCGTCTCCGGAGCTTGCGAAGAACGATTGCCCCTGGGCGGTGAACTCGCTGATCCACCGTTGTACGGTCTTGGAGGAGTTGGCCCACGAGTCGCTGATCTGGTTGAGATTCGGAGTCGTCGCGAGGGCGGCGAGGACGCTGTCGATCAACGTTCCCTCGACGAAGACGACCTGCGCGCCCGGCGCCATATCGAGCGCCATTTCGACATCGCCTGCCGATTCTGAGCTGCCCGGGCCTCCGGTGGGGATTCCCGTAGCCGTGTCGACCGTCCGGAAGATGGGCGTCGGTGACGCGACGCCCGACAGGGTCTCGAACGTCGCGATATCGTCAGGCACCACGCCGCCGTCGGCGGTCATCGTGCCCGGCTGGGTGTAGGCGTCGAAGGAGACGATGCCGATCGCCTGTCCGGTGCCGGTCAACGTCGCGCACGACGTCCCCTGTCCGAGGTACGCGGTGCGAAGGTCCGAGCCTTGGAAGAGGAACCCGCCGCCCGGCGGCATGAACGACTGGCTGACTTGCGGCTCCAAATAGTTGTCCATTCCCTGCACGGCGTCGGCGGCCGTGGGCAGAGCCGGCGTGGGCACGCGGTCGGGCTCGTAGAACTGAGTGCCGTCGGGCCGCAGCGCCAGGATCAGGTTGGCGTTGAGAGCCTGCTCG
>CALFNG010000419.1 GCA_937902985.1 uncultured Myxococcales bacterium | reverse complement strand
CAAGCCGACCATCTGAAGCGCTCCCTCCAGGTCATCGAGGCGGCTCACAAGGAGAGGAGTGCGCCCACCTCGTCGGCAAGGGGGCGCTCGACCCCGCGCACCTCCGACCGCGAAGTCCACGGTGCGAAGCCACAGGAAGGATCGAAACAGCCCCGGTTCGAGGACCCAGTCGACGACGCCCCAGAGGGCGCGGCTTCGCCCAGGCTGCGGCGCGGCATCGCATGGCCCGCATCGAGATCTCAGCCGGACCGTTTCCGAGGCATCGCGTGCCCTTCGGTTCCGGAAATCGCACCAACTGCGCGCCAATCCATCTTCTGCGACAGTGAAAAAGAGTCTAAGGATGCGAACTACAAACGCGCACGTCACTTTCCCGCAATGTTCGGTACCTAGTGTGTCTATCCATGGCGATGTCCCCTCCAAGTCGATCGGTCACGGCTCTCCCTCCAACCTTTGGCGCACCCCGTCCTGCCTCCTCCGCCCCCCCCCGGCCGGAATCGGCGCCACCGGCGTCGGGACGGCGCCCCATTTCGACCGTCCCCCCGCGTCATGAAGATCTCGACGGGGCGCGCGGTGCTGCGGTTCGATTCCGGCCCGCCCGGCTCAACGCCGCCGAGTTGCCGCCGGATCTCGAATGCCGGTTTCGCTTCGATGGAATCGAGGTCGGACCGCTCGCGATTGTCGACCTGAGCGCCACCGGCTTCGCGGCAACCGCCCCCGCCGAGCTGGCGCTCGCTCCCGGCAGCATCCTCGAGGGATTCCACCTCGTCATGGGTGGCCAGGTGATCTGGTCGGGCGACGCTGCCGTCGTTCACGGTAGCCCGGAGCGCATCGGGGCGCGCTTCACGTCGAGCGTCCTGGATCTGCACCACATGCGGCTCGGCGCGACGATCGACGAGCGCATCGCGGTCCACCGAGAGCAGCGCGAACGACTACCAGCCGAATGGCGGGCCGCGGTGGCCGACGTGCGGCAGCTGCTCGAGGACGCCCGCGCCGAGATGGAGGACCTGGAACGCGCCGAGCTACACGATCCCATGCGGCGCGCCGACGGCGAGGCGCACCTCTTCGCCGCCCTCCGCGCGCGCTGGGGGCGCGAGTATTACGAGGCGATCGCGCGGCTGCACGAGATGAGCAAGACGCTCGACGAGCGCGCAGCCTCGCTCGGCAAGAGCTACGCCACCTCGATGCTCATGCCGCTCCTCGCGGCGTGCACCATGCACCGGCGCGCCTACGAGAAGCCCCTCGGTTACGCGGGCGACTACCGGCTCATGGAGCTCTACTTCACTCGCGAATTTGCCGGCGAGGGATTGTTCGGGCGCTTCCTGCACTCGATCGCGCAGAACTACACCCTCGGGCGAACGGTCGTCGCGCGCGAAGTCGTGATGCGTGAGGCCGTGCGCGCGGCTTGCGCCTCCGAGGGCGAGGGCCCGGTGCGCATCCTCGCACTCGCGGCGGGCCCCGCCATCGAGCTGCGGCGCTTCCTGCGCGACGTACGCGATCTTCGGCGGCCGGTCGAGCTCATCTTGCTCGATCAGGAGCCGGCCGCGCACGAGTCGGCTCACCGCGAGCTCACACGCGTGCTCCTCGAGCAGCACCGGGGGATGCTCCCGGTCTCCGTCAAATGCGTCCATTCGTCGGTGCGCCAGCTCTTGAAGCCCCAGACACCCGAAGATCGGGCGGTGCTCGAAGAGACCCTCTCCGGACTCGATCTCGTGTATTCGGCCGGCCTCTACGACTACCTGCCCCAGCCCGTCGCGGCCTTGCTCACGCGGCTGCTCTACGGACTACTGAAGCCGACCGGTCGCCTCCTTCTAGGCAATCTCAAAGAAACTCCCGACACGACGTGGATCATGGATTACGTCCTGGGCTGGACGCTGCTCTACCGAACCGAGGAGACGCTCCTCGCCCTGGGCGAGAAGCTATCGCCACCGCCGTTGCAGCGAGACATCACCCGCGACGCCACCGGCGAGTGCATCTTCCTCGACGTCACCAAAGAAGCCTAGCGGCGGCGCAGCCGTCCGCGTCCTGGGAAGTCACGACGGAGGCCGGTCGCGCTATGCGCGACGGCCTCCTAGGCGCCGGACCGGAGCAATCGTTCGTCGCTGGAACGGTTGCTCTCGGGCCTGGTCTTCAGCTGCGTCGCGAGCCCATCGAGGAGGTCAAAGGCTCGCCGTCCTCACTGACCCACTCCCGCGGGACAGCCGGTGGACGCAGCGACGGCAGCGCGTGCATCACACCGGAAGCGGAAGGCGGGCGGCTGCTCTGCCTCGCCACCTGCACGGCGTTGTTGAAGGTCCAGGTTCCAGCGAGCGTGCACGATGACAGAGCTTGCGCGAGCTCCGCCGCCGTCGCGTATCTGAGGGCCGGATCCTTCTCCAGCGCGCGCATCACGACGGTCTCGACGTCGGCGGGAAGCTCCCGGCCGAGAATGCGAGACGGGCGCGCGACGCGCTCGTGCACATGGGCAAAGATGAGGGCGGCCGCCGTATCGGCCGCGAACGGCGCCCGGCCGCACAGAAGGAAGTAAAGGACGCCGCCGAGGCCGTAGACGTCGGACCGGGCGTCGGCTTCCTGGCCGGAGGCGACCTCCGGCGAGATGTACGCGGGGGTCCCGAGCACGCACCCGACTTCCGTCATCCCGGTCGACGCGCTCGCGACCTTGGCGATCCCGAAGTCGAGGACCTTGAGGAAGTCGTGCTCGCCGCCGAGCGACGTCAGAAATAGGTTCTCGGGCTTCACGTCGCGATGAACGATCCCGCGCTCGTGCGCTTCGCCGAGGGCGCGAGCGGCCTGGCCGACGATGTGCACGGCGCGCGCAGGCGACAGGGGGCCGAGCGTCGAGACGTGAGAAGCGAGCGTCTCACCCTCGAGCAGTTCCATGACGTAGTACCAGACGCCGTCTTCCGTGCTCCCGTAGTCGAAGACACGGACGGTGTTCGGATGGCGGAGCTCGGCGGTCGCGTGCACTTCACGTTCGAAGCGCGTGAGTGCGCTCGACGATCGCTCTTGCTGTTCGGGGCGCAGGATCTTGACCGCCACGTCGCGCTTGAGGCCGGGGTGATACGCGATCCAGACGTCTCCCATGCCTCCGGTGGCCAGTCGCTTCTTGAGGCGATAGCGACCCAGGCTTCGTGCCTCGAAGATCTGCCGGCGGAGCGCCCAGACGACATGCCCGCCGACGACGAGGAACAAGTACGTGCCGATGACGTAAGACGCCCCGAGCAGCAGCGTCGTCAGCGCGGCGGGATCGCGTAGCTGCATGGCGATGCGCTGCGAGAAGATGGCCGAGCCGAAGAGGACCGAAAAAAAGAGCGCGACGGGGATCCCCGTCAGGCCGAGACCGCGCTTCCACGGGTCCTGCGCGGTCACGGTGCGGGAGAGCAAGACCAGGCAGACGCCCGGCACATACGGGCTCGCCAGCCCGCGAAACTCGACGCACATGAGCGCGATCCCGATCGCCGCGGCGCTGTACGCGACGACGTCGCAGATCGTGAGGGCGCGCTCGCTGAGGGCCGGCAACCGGTGCATGCGAGTGAGCACGGGCGCGACGACCGCCAGAACCGCGAGCCGGATCGCGAGCAGGTAAAGAAGCCTGCCGGCGTGGAGATAGTGCACCACCGCCCAGTCGACGAAGACGAACGACGCCCACATTCCGTAGGCGACCACGAGCGCCCGCCGGATGCGGATCTGCATGGCGACGCGATCTTCGCCGCGGGGCGCGTCGCGCTGCAGATAACCACGCGACGACCCACCCGACGGGTTCGTGGGAACTGCCGTCACGGTCGCTTGAAAAGCATCCGCGCGCTCAGGCAGTCCACAGCTTTTCACCACGCCCTATCAGACGCTTTTTACCGGGCTCGTCAACTCTGACGTTTGTACAGTACACGTCGACGCAATCCCGAAACAATCGCGCCACGAGGATTGCTCCCCGGACGGAATCCCTGGGCGGTCAGAGCACTCCGTTCTTCTGCAGCATCGCCCTAACTGCGCGGAAAGCCGTCGACCGCCACGTCTGCACCAGGTGCCCGCCGTGCACGCGAAGAAGCGGGGACCCGAAGTGCGCGGCCAGCCGCTCGGCGTGGGCGAGGGGGGTCACCCGGTCGTCCTCGGCGGCGACGATGAGCACGCGCTCCGCGGGCAAGAGGCTCGCGCGCGCCAGCGGGCTCACGATCGCGTTCGCGCGTTCGAGCGCGGCGTGCTGCAGGTCGGCGTTCGCGCCGGTCCCGAGGCGGCCCTGGGTTCGCGCGAAGTCGGCGACCGAGGCCAGCGGAATGAGGGGAACGGCGAAGGCGAGGCGAGGCTCGAAGGTCGCCATGAGCGCCGTCGAGTATCCGCCAAGGCTCATTCCCATCATGCCGACGCTCGGGGCGCCTCGAGCGCGCAAGATGCCGGCGAGCGAGCGGAGGTCGGCGACGATCTGGCGAAAGCCCTCGTTGGTGCGGCGGGGATCGCCGCCGGGAAAGGGCGGCGCCCCTCCGCCGACTCGCGCGCGGACGCCGTGAAACGGAAGCACGAAGACCGCGACGTCGAGGCCCCATCGGTTCATCTGGCGGATCGGCCAAGCGCGCTCTTCGATGCCCCACTGACCGCCCATGTACCCGTGCACGACGATGACCGCAGGCCGGCCCCCGCCCGCGCCGTAGATGCGCGCGTGCGCCGTGCGGTTGGGGACGTGCGCGAGGTACGACTCGCCGGCGCGCGGGTCGAAGGGAGTGAAGGCGCTGGGCCACGAGTGCTCGACGCACTCGCCGCGCGACCCGAGCTCGGCGAGCGCGCGCACGTGGCGCTCGGTTGGTTGAACGGGCGGCGGCGGCGGAAAGAACGCGTCGCGGTTCGAGAGCAGCTCGGGAGCGCCGTAGGTCGCTTCGATGGAGCCGAGGATCGCGATGCGCTCGTCGTGCGAGAGCGCGTCGGCCCGGGCACGCGACTTGCGGTCTCGCATCTCGAGGGCAAGAACGAAGGCCCGGTCGACGGTGGACGCCGTCGACCCGAGGATGCGCCGGGTGACGATGTTCATCAGGTGGACGTTAGCTCGCCGGCGCTCGGATGCCCGCGAGGCTCGGATGCCTGGCGAGGAGCTGGAGCCCCTTGCCCAGGAGGGTCTTGCCGGGCTCGATCCGGTGCCACGGAGAAGCGCCGCTCGGGTGAGGGAGCGGAATGACGTCGACGTCGCGCCCGTGCCAGCGCGCGCGAAGCGTCGTTCCGACGATGTTCGCCAGCGGCGACTTCATGCCCGTCACGCGCTCGATGGCCAGCGTCCCGACGGCGATCACGAGCTCAGGCTCCAGGATCGCGACCTCGCGCGTGAGCCACGTCTCGCATCGGCCGATCTCGCCGGGATCGGGCTTGCGGTCGCCGCCGCCGCTCGCCTTCCCCGGAAAGCAGCGTGCGACCGCCGCGATGTAGACCGACGCGCGGAACCGCTCTTCGTCGACGCCGAGCTCGCGCTCGAACCAGCCGAACATCGTCTTGCCCGCCGTCCACGCGAAGGGCTTGCCGAACGTGCCCTCGCGAGGCCCCGGGGCCTGCCCGAGCAGGATCACGCGGCTCGGGACCGCCCCTCCGTGGACCACGGGGCGGATCATCTTGGGGCACAGGACGCAGGCGTCGAGCTCGCGATGCAAGAGGCGCAGCGCGCGCTTCCGCCGTTCGTCGCCTGGTCGCTCGAGGCCGCTCGTGGTCACGGGCACGGCCGTATCACCTCGAGCGCCTCGCCGTCGCGTCGGCCGCGGCCTCTTCGGCCGCCGGCCCGCCGAACCGCTCCTCGGTGCGGCCCGCTCCGCTGACCCCGCCGGCGTCGACGCGAACCCGTTCTTCTGCGGATGCGCCCGGAAGGGGAATCCCGAACGGATTGGCGAGGCGGAACCAGACCACGCCCTGGTCGTCGACGTCGACCGAGAGCCGATCCGGATCCCGCTTCGCGAGCGCCGTCAGCATGGCGTCAGCGACCGGGACGCTCACGTTCAGGAGCCGGGCGGCGTCGGTGGCCGTCACCGGCCCGTGGTGACCGGCCATCGAGAGGAGCGCCTGATCTTGGACGGCGCGCTCCTTGTCTTCTCCCGACTGCCGGAGCGAGCTGCCGCCCTTGAGGAGCGCGACGCCGATACCGGTCGTGATCAGCGCGAGCGGCAAGGCCACGACGAGCGCGGCCGCGCCGGTGAAGAGCGCCCACAAGAGGAGGCCAAAGCCGAGGTCGACCGAGAGACCGACGAGCAAGACGAGCCACCCGGCCACGCTCGCCACGGTTCCACCGACCTGTGACGACTTGCCCGCCATGTTGATCGAGGGCGTGGCGAGCGGCGCGCGAAGGGCCCCGCACGCCGTGCAATAAGGCACGACTCCGCGGTAGACGATCGGGGCATCACGCCCGCAGCTAGGGCAAATCAAGGGTCCGTCCAAACCTCGGCGGCGCGGCGCCTACCGTGAGGCGCGCTCGCTGCACAACTAGAAACCAGTAGAGAGCTACACTAGCCCGATGCGGCCCGGCTCGCGAAAGGTCCCCCTGGCACCGGGGCGTTTCGCCGACTAGATTCGTAGGTCGAGTCTGACGCGAACGCCATGGTCGACAAGCAAAAGAAAATCTGGATCGACGGAGAGTTCATCGACTGGGACGAGGCCAAGGTCCACGTCCTGACGCACTCTCTCCACTACGGCCTGGCGGCCTTCGACGGCATGCGCGCCTACCAGCGCAGCGACGGCGGCACGTACGTCTTCCGGCTCGGCGCGCACATCGAGCGGCTGCTCGACACCTGCAAGATGTGCATGATTCAGCCCAAGTTCACGCGCGAGCAGCTCGAGCAAGTGTGCCTCGAGACGCTCCGCGTCAACGGCATGAGCGACGGCTACCTGCGGCCGATGGTCTTCATCGGCGAGGGCGCCATGGGCATCTACGTCCCGCAGAACCCGGTGCACACCGCGATCATCGCGTGGCGCTGGGGCGCCTACCTCGGCGACGAGGCCCTCAAGAACGGCATCCGCGCCAAGATCGGCTCGTTCGCCCGGCATCACATCAACGTGAGCCTGTCGAAGGCCAAGATGAACGGCCAGTACACGAACAGCGTCCTCGCGAAGCGCGAAGCGAAGCTGGGCGGGTACGACGAGGCCATCATGCTCGACGCCAACGGCTACGTGAGCGAGGGCTCGGGCGAGAACATCTTCATCGTGCGGCGCGGCGTCATCTACACGCCCGATCTCTCGTGCTCGATCCTCGAAGGGGTGACGCGCGACACCGTCATCACGCTTGCGCGCGAGATGGGGATGACGGTCGTCGAGACCCGGCTGACGCGCGATCAGCTCTGGCTGGCCGACGAGGTCTTTCTCACTGGGACCGCGGCGGAGATCACGCCGGTGCGCGAGGTCGACAATCGCGCGATCGGCCAGGGGACCGTCGGCCCACTGACCAAGCAGATCCAGACGCGCTTCTTCGACGTCGTGCGAGGCAGCGACGCTTCGCACCCCGAGTGGCTGACGCGCGTCTAGAGCGCCGCTCCGCGCCGTTCGCGCTGGCTGTCGCGTGGGGCGCGTCGTGCGCGTCGCTGGCTTCGTGCGCCCGGGCGCCCGCGCCGTCCGCCTCCGCACCGGGTCCGTCGTCGGCGAGCTTCACGGCCGACGCGAGGCCGCTGCCGGTCTACCGCTCGCATCGCCTCGAGCTCTCGCTCCCGCTGCCCGACGGGAAAGCCTGGCGCATCGACGACCACTCCCAGCCCGAACTCGTGGCGACGCACGCGCCCACGCGATCGCGCGTGGCGGTGGCTGTCTTCTATGCGGGCGAGCTCGTGGGCCGAGCGCGGTGCGAAGAGCTCTCGCGGGCGAGGAAGCTCGTCCCCGAGGCGGCACCCGGGACCGCGCGCACCGTCGAAGACGAGGTCGCGATCACGCAGGGCACGTTCGACACGCGCATCGAGGTCGTCGTCGAGCCCGGGAGCGGCCCCGAGGGTGCGCTCGGCGGGCGGGTGATGGCGTTCGGGGGCTTCCTGCGGAAGTGCTTCGCCTTCGTCTACTCGACGGCGGTCGATCGGGCCGCCGACGAGCCGGTGCTCTCCGGGCGGCTGGCCTTCGTCCGCGCGCGGGTGCTCGGTGGCCTCGAGCTCGAGCCGTTCGACGCCGTCTCCCGCGCGCCTGCCGCCGGTCCGAAGTTTGCGCCCGAACCCTGACGAATGCGCGTCGTAGCGATCTGCCTCATGGCGCTGGTCTTCGGCTTCGTCGGGTCGATGCCGCTGGCGGGGCCCATCGCGGTGATGGCGGTCTCGCGCGCGTCGCGCGGCAAGTACGGCGAGGCCATGCGCATCGGCCTGGGCGCCGCGGCGGCCGAGGGCATCTACGCCGGCACCGCGTTCTGGGGCTACACGACCTTTCTGGCCCGTCACGCCATCGTCGTGCCGATCTCGCACGGGGCGACGGCGTTCGTCCTCGTCGCCATAGGAATCCGCTTCGCGTTCTGGAAGCCCCCGGACGCAAACGAGACGGACGCCGACAACAAGGCGGGGAGTGCGCTCCTCGGCTTCTCGGTGTCGGCGATCAACCCGACGCTCTTGCTGTCGTGGAGCGCCGCCGTGGCATTTCTCTACTCGCGGGGGTTGAAAGAGCCTTCCCCGGCCTTTGCGCTACCCTTCGGCGCCTGCGCCACGGCCGGCGTGGGCGCTTGGTTCGTCACGCTGGCGGCCCTCCTGCGCCGCTACCAGGGCAAGTTTCCTCGCGCAGGACTCAAGTGGTTCGTTCGCGTGATGGGCCTGGTGCTCGTGGTCCTCGGCGTGTGGTCCGGCGTACAGCTCGTGAGGATGATCGCCTAAATCGACGACCGATTTATTCGCCCAGGTTTGACCAAATCAGCGCTCACGTTCGTGAGCGCCGCTTTAGAGCAAGCGCCGCTATGCTGGCCGCGTGGACACCCGGCGTGCGTCCGTCTCGCTCATCGTCGATCGCGCGCACTACGCCGAGGTGACGCTCGCGATCGCAAAGGCCAAGACGTCGGTCTGGATCTCGACGGCGAACGTGAAGCAGCTGCTGGTGGAGGCGCCCATCGGCACGCGCGCCCGTGCGGCCGGCCGCTACGTCCCCATTCTCGACACGCTGCAGTCGCTCTGCGATCGCGGCGTCGTCGTTCGCTTGCTCCACGCGGCGCCGCCGTCACGGCCGTTCCGCGAGGAGCTCGCGTCCCGCGCGGGCCGCCTCACGCGACCTCACTTCGAGATGCGCGCCTGCCCCCGCGTGCACCTCAAGATGATCGCGATCGACGGCGCACTGCTCTACCTCGGCAGCGCGAACTTCACGGGCGCCGGCCTGGGCGCCAAGGGCGACGGCCGTCGAAACTTCGAGATGGGCATCCTCACGGACGACGAGTTCCTGCTCGACCAAGCGCAGGCCCGCTTCGACCGGATCTGGCGGGGCATCGAGTGCGCCGGGTGCCGCTTGCGCGGCGAATGCCCGGCGCCCCTCGATGGGCTCGCCCGCGTCAGCGCGGCGGCATCCCCTTCTTCGCGAGCAGGTCGCCGAAGGTGAAGCGCGCCTCGGCTTTGAGCTGCTGCCGGTAGGTCTGGTACGCGTTGCGCTCCTGATCTTCGCTGAGCGCCTTGATCGAGAGCTTCACCTCGCCGCGACGGGGATCCATCTCGATCACCTTCGCGTCGATGACCTGGTCGACTTTGAACGACTTGCGCAGCTCGGTGCCGCGCGGCGTCCCGGTGCCGGCCGCTGTGACATAGCCGCGCGCGTTGCGCCCGGACACGCCGAGGATGCGGACGACGAGGCCTCCGCTCTCGATGGTGACGATCTTGGCCTTGACCGGCTTGTGCGGAGCCACCCGCTGGGGTGCCTCGTCGGCCGCGTCGCCCTGGAGCGCGGGGTGGAGCGCGATCTTGTGGTTGGAGGGGTCGACGTGGGCGACGACGACGTCGATCGCGTCGCCCACCTTGACCACTTCGTCGGGGGTCTCGATGCGCTTCACCGAGAGGTCCGCAGTATGGAGCAGCCCGTCGACGCCCGGCTCGAGCTCGATGAAGGCGCCGAACGGCTGGAGCCGAACGACCTTGCCCGCGTGGCGCGTGCCCGCCGCGTACTTCTGCGCCACCTGTTGCCAGGGATCGGGAATGGTCGCCTTGTGCGAGAGCCAGATCTTTCCCTTGTCGTCGATCTTCATCACGACGACGCGTGTGGGCTCGCCGGCCTTGAAGACGTCGCTCGGACCGTCACCCCGGTTGTGGCTCATCTCCTGGAGCGGAACGAGCCCCTCGATGCCGCCCACGTCGACGAACGCGCCGAACGGCACGACGCTGCGCACGATGCCCTCGATCTCTTCGCCGACCTTGAGCTTCGCGAGCGCCTCGGTGCGCGCCTTGCGGCTCTCGGCCTCGAGCATCGATCGGCGAGACAGGACGACGTCGCGACCGCGCTTCGCGTACTGCGTGACGAAGAACGGCAGGCGCTTCGCGACGAGGTGCGAGAGATCGGTCCCGAGGCGGAGGTCGACGTGCGATCCGGGCGCGAAAGCGCGGAGCCCGTTGACATCGACCTCGATGCCGCCCTTGATGACGCCCGTGACGAGGCCCATCACGGTGGTGTGCTCGTGGCTCGCCTTCTCGACGGCCGCCTTGCTCTTCTCGAGGCGCTTCGGGTGGTGCGTGAGAACCACCAGGCCCCCGCGCGCCCCGTCGTTGTGGACGACCGCGATGAAGTCGGCTCCGACTTCGAGCGTCACGTGAGGAATCTTCGGCTCCTTGGGAAGCTCGGGCTCGGGCGAGGCCTGGGGTGACGGCTCGGGCGATACCTCGGGCGACGCCTCGACAGCGGCTGTCGCCGCGGGCTCCTCCGTCGCCGGCTCGGCAGACGCCGGCTCGGCAGAGGCTTTCTCGGTGACCATCGGCACGGCCGGCGCGTCGACGCCATCGGAAGCGAGCGCAGGCGGCGCGTCGGACGCGTCGACGGGTGATTCGGGAGGCTCGTGCGCCTCAGCCGCTGCGGCCGTTGCGTCGCCCGGAGTCGCCGGAGCCGCCGGAGCGGCGGTCGAATCATCGTCGTCGGCGATGAGAAGCTCGCGGCGATCGAAGATCGCGCGCGCCTTGCCGGGGATGTCGATGAGGATGGCTTCGTCGGTGATCTCGACGATCTTGCCGAAGACGATGTCGCCCGCGTTCACGGGAGGACGCTCGCGCGGCGGACCGGACTTCTTCTCGCGCCGCGGCTCGCGCTTCTCGGGCCGGTCGGCGGGCTTGGCGGCCTCGGCCTCGGCGCCTTCGACGGGGGCGCCTTCACCATCCTCTGACGGCGCCGCGCCCTCGGCGGTGAGGGGTGCGCCCGTCTTGTCGCCCTTCTTGCGGCGGCGGCGTCGGCGACGCTTCTTCTCGCCGGCTTGCGGCTGGGCCGCGCCCTCGACGGGCGGATGCGCCTCGTCGGACGATTCGTCAGAAGGCGTGTCGTCGGTGTGGGTGTCGTCGTCGGCATCGGGGGATGCGGCGTCGGACGGACCTCCGGAAGCCGCGGCGGCCTCGCCGTTGGTCGGCGGAGGCGCCTGGGGCTCGACGACCGGGTCGACCACCGGCGCGACGACCGGGGCGACGTGCGGCGTTTGCGACGTACCCGTCGGCACGTTGGCCACGTTCGCCTCGTGCGAGGGCGAAGGCGCGGCCGAAGCGTCCGGCGTGTGATTCTGCGGAGGCGTGTCCGGGGTACTCATGGTGAAGAGGCGCGACAGCCTAGCGCAAACCGTACCGGTTTTCTCGTCAAGTCGCGGTACGGCCGGTCAGGGGGGAGACTCCGCGTCGTGACGCCGATGTCGCGAGAGCGCCACCACCGTGGAGTTGGCCCAGCAAGTCGGGCGCCAGCCCCTGGCTCGTGAGGCGGTTCTGGTAATAGAAGATCAGACGTGTATCAGCGAGCACGAGGTCGGGCCCGCGCGGCTCGAGCACCGGCGTCGTGTGGTAGCCGCTGAAGGCGCGCAGCGCCTCGTCGAGAATCTCGCGACCGCTCGCGCGCGCGAGACGGGCCCCGAGCACGATGCGCCCGCGGTCTTCGAGGTCTTTCGCGCGGTCGCGCAGGCGTTCGACGCTCTCGGCCAGCGCCGCGCGCGAGACGATCACGTCGTCGTGCGTGCGAAGCATCGCGAAGATGTCGGCGGCCACGCCGCCTTGCGTGCGCGTGCGCTGCGGACGACCGGCCGTGCCGACGACCGACTCGCGCAGTCGCTCGAACGCGCAGGCCGCGACGAGGTGCGTGGCGAGCGCCACGGTGTCGCGAGAGTACGCGCCCACGATCGACTCGCCGAGCTCGCGGGTATACTGCGCGTCGCGCGAAGGGTCGTGACCGACCTTGCCGTCGCCGTCGGTCAAGTAAGAGAGCGAGCTCACGACGTGACCGCGGGCGTCGTAGGACATGCCGTCGTCGTCGACCCGGTTGCCGAAGCAGTCGAGGGGCTGGCTGAACCGGACGACGCAGCCGGCGTCGAGCCCCAGGAGCTTCCTCATGAAGGCGGCGATGCGGCCGGGCCGCGCGGACTCGTCGTCTTCGATGATGTACCGGTGCTTCCCCTCTTCCTCGAGGAAATCCCCGATGAGGGTCTCGGCCTCGAGCGTCAGGAGGTAGTTGATCGTCGCGGGGACGAAGAAGACCTTCTTCATCTGCCCGCGGGCGGCCGTGCGTGCCATGGCCTCGACGCCGGTGCCGGCAAGGCCGAGCTTCAGCTTGCGCTCGAGGGACCCGGAGCGCGAGCGCGTGCCCCCGGGGAAGAAGAGCGAGTGGTAGCCGCGCTCGACGACCACGCACGAATAGGCCTTCAGGACCTCTTTGTAGACGCCGTGCTTCAACCGGCGATCGACGCGGTACGCGCCGAGGTTGTGCATGAAGAAGGAGAGCGCCGGGTTGGAGAACAGGTTCTTGCCGGCCCCGTACGTCGCCGGCGGGAGGCCCATCCGCTCGAGCGCGAAGCCGAAGACGACCGAGTCGAGGTTCGACTGATGCGTCGGGACGTAGATGACCGTCCCCTTCTCCGTCAGCGAGCGGATCGCGCCGATGGCGCCGTTGACGACGACCCGCCCGTCGAGGGCGCGCAGGTCGAACGCGCTCCCGAGGTGCCGCACCGTCTGCATCGGCGACATGAGCATGCCGATGAGAGGCGCGATCGTCCTCGACGCGAACCGGTAGACGCGCGGGTCGAAGTTGCCCGCCACGTCGCGCGCGTACCGGGTGACGACCTCGCGCAGGCGCCAGACGCAGTCGCCGTCGCTGAGGCGGCCGAGCGACCGTGCGAGAGCGCGCCACTCCCCGAGGGTCACGACGTCGTCAGCGCCGCTCGATTGCTGGCGCTTGACCTCGAGGAAGGCGGCCTCGCTGAGGGCCAGGCGGGGATCGGGCACCGCCTCGCAGGCTCGACGCACGACCTCTTCGACGATCGCGTCGCGCGAGTGGTTGAACGTGAAGATCGGAGGCTGCGACGGCATCGGACCGGCTAGAGCTTCTAGCAGCTCGTGCCCGGGTTCAAAACCAGTTCAAAACCCGACGGAGTGGCGGGGCTCGGCCGCGCTTACTCTTCGAGCGGGAGGACCGCGACGCCCTCGATCTCGACGAGCGCGCCCGGCTCGAGCAACCCGGAGACCTTGACCAGGCTCATCGCCGGATAATACGAGCCCATACGCGCGCGCCACCCCTCGCCCAGCGCCCTCTGGGCCGTCCGGTACTTGTCGAGGTCGGTGACGAACGCGAGGAGCTTGACGATGTGCTCGGTACCGCCCCCGGCGGCGCGCACGACGTCGATCACGTTGTCGAGCGCCAGAAGAAACTGCGTCGCGAAGTCGGGGCTGACGATGCGCGCGTCCTTGTCGAAGGCCACCTGCCCGGCCACATGGAGCGTGCGCCCGGGAGGGCACAAGATGCCGTTGGTGTAACCCCGCGGCTTCGGGAAGTGCGGCGGATCGACGAGCTTCTTCATGGCGGGGCGTTCTAACCTTTACGCTGGAAGGACATCGGGCGCCACAGCCCGCCCCCGCCCCTGGGAGGCGGAGGCGGAGGCGGAGGCGGAGGCGGAGGCGGAGGCGGAGGCGGAGGCG
>CALFNG010000418.1 GCA_937902985.1 uncultured Myxococcales bacterium | reverse complement strand
CGGGCTCCGGCCTTGGCGTGGCTCGATCCGCTACCCCCACCTTCGACGAAGAGCGGGTTTTTGGGCGGGTCGATGCACGGAGTCGAGCACCGCTTAACCGCTGGCTGAAACACATCGCGCAAGAGGGTGTCACCAACATCCCGCTGGTCCGTTTGCGTTTCGAGCAGCGCCTTCGCATTCCGGGCACGAGCGTCGACGTACCGGTATGGGCGCTGAGGGAGTTTCAAACGCGGCTCTACGGGGGCCCGGTCCAGGGCATGCAGCCGCCAACGTATCTGTTCACGGAGATCGATGACGCAAAGAAGCAAGACAAGGCCGACCGTTCAAAGCTTCAACGAGCGGCGGAACTACTTTACGAGCACTTCATCAAAGGTTGAGAGCAAGGAGCACACGATGAACTTCGGGCCCAAGGATGCGCACGAAGCCCCCATCTTCGCTGAAGAGGGGCTTCGCGTTGAGGTGCAGCACCGTCTGCAGACCGTGATGAATCAGCTCGGGGTGACGCAAAGCGACCTCGCCGCACGGATGGGTGTGTCGGAAGCGCACGTTAGCCAACTCTTCTCGTCGACGATGAACGCGACGATCCGAAAAATCGCTGCGGTCTTTCACGCGCTTGGGGACGAGTGCATCGTCACCAGCAAGCTCCTGGAGCGGTCGGGCTCGAGCTGGAAGGAATCCGATTGCGAATGCGCCTGGACGCTTGTGGAACCGGCCGAGAAGCCGGCGTGGGGGCCGGCGGTCCATTCGCCGAAGCGGGGCAGCGGAACGTACAACGCGATCTCCCTTGAATCTCTTCTTTCTCAACCCCTCGGCAAAGAGGGACGGGCCGCGTGACGCTATGAGTAGAGCAAGAAAGGCCAAGGCCGGTGGGGACCTTTCCTCCGGTCACGCGATCATGAAGCACGCGGCGAGTGCGGCTGAACGACCCAAGCAATACAATGCGGTCGTCGCTTCGGCGCGCCTGGCGAGGCTCTCGCTCGTCACGAATGAATTCAGGATCTTCCCTGAGTTCGCTTCGACCGATGAAAAGGACCGGACCCTTTCCTACGGGGGCGATCTTGTCGAATGCACCTTCGATGAGACGACGGGAACTGTGAGCGGACTCCTCTCGTGGTGGGTTGAGGCTCGCAACGGTAAGAAGGTCACGCTCCGCTGCGCGTCGCAGTACGGGATCCAATACGACGGTCTGACCGGGCATAACGCGGATGCGGCGAGAGTTTTTCTGGAGCGCGTCGGTCGCTTCGCCACCTACCCGTACTTCCGAGCGCTCACAGCTCAAATGAGCTGGGAATCATCGGCCGGGCTGCCGCCGATGCCGGTTCTTCGCGAAGGCACGCCCGGAAGCGAAGCGACCCGAGAGGTCGCACCCAAAACGGCGAAACGCGCTTAGCTGAGTCTGGCGGAGCTGCCATGCGCCCTCCCCGCACCGGCTCCGTCGAACCCCTGACGGGCGCCAACGGCTTGACGGCGTGGAAACGTTCATTGGCCGAGGAGACGTTTCATCTCGTCGTAGTCGATGCCGAAGTTCCGGCAGAGCGCGCGGATGTACTCGTCGGGAATCTCGGACCGGTCGCCATTGTGGGCTGGCACCGGAAAAGGTCGACAGCCTTCCCGCTTCGCCTTCCGGTGGGAGCCCTTTCCCGGTCCGAAGGAGATCTCGAATCGGGCCTCACAGATGCGCATGAGTTCGCGGAGCCGCGCCGGCATATTCCGTCACGCGTGGGCGGAGGAGCCGACAGCGAGGGGCGCTCGATACAGAGGCGTAGACGCCTCCGATACCCTTCGCTTCGGATTGAAGAACATCGAGATCGCCAGAAGGCATGGCGCGGACGTCCCGTGCTTGCGCGCCTTTTCGAGCAACTCACCTACCGGCATCCGAACGCCGTGCTCCAGGATGAACTGCAGCTGCTCCCAGAACGGAGCGGGCGCACGGCGCGCGTACGGGTCGAAGCTATCCGCGAGGTCATCTTCGAGAACCATCTCGACAGCCTCGACGGCCATACGAAGGGCGTGGTCGGCGCTTTCTCCGTGGGCAACCACGTCGAAGTCGAGCGCATGAGCGATCCACGCTCCAGGCAGATCGTCCGCCGGGTGCACCAGCACCCACGCCGAGTAAACGCGGTTGGTCTCCGCCACTCTTTTCCGGGCTCCCTTGCTCATCTGTACCACCTGCCCAGAGGGCGGTCACGGGACGTGCGTCCCGAAGCATTGGACGCACAACGCGCGCCATTCGTTCCGTCCGGAGAACCGGGCACGAACGAAACATCCGTCCGAGCTCACAAAACGGCCAAGTTACGTGACCTTGCGCCGTCTAGTTCCCCACACGGCGACCGGTCTGAGCGGCTGCGCGAGGCTTCTGTTGCCTACCTCCATGCCGCCATGGCGCGCAAGGCGGCGCGCAGAGGCTGCCGACAGAAGCACTTTGTTGCGTTCGAAGGTCTCCCGTGAGTAGCGGCACCCTCCGCCCGACCCAGAACGGCTACTTCGCCCAGTTCTCGATCGGCGCGAAGCAGCGCAAGGGCACGCTCCTCCGCACCTGCAAGACGGACGAGGAGGCCGAGCGTCGCAAGGTGGCGATCGCAAAGCTCGTCGCCCGCCTCCGGGAGAGCGGCCACGTCGCGGTCATCCCGACCACGATCAAGGAAGCGGGGCTCGCCGACGAGGAGGAGTTCCGGAAGCTTGCGAAGCTCGTCGAGCGCATCGCGTCGGGCAAGGAGCCGGGGCTCGCGAGCCCAAAGACCGGGCGACGCGAGGGTACCACCGTCGAGCAGCTCGCGAAGCTCTGGACCTCCGGCGACCTCGCCAAGGACTACCCCGACCACGTCCGCGTGAAGAAGACGAGTGGCGACGACGCGCGCATCTTCGCGTGGCTCGCCAAGGTCCGAATGACCGACGGCGCGACGTTCGGATCGCGCGCCGTGGCCTCGGTCACCCTCGACGACTGCGATCACGTCATGGGAGCGCTCCCGAAGACCGCCGAGGCGCCGGCCTCGCGCCGGCAGTACGCGCAGGCCCTTCGCAAGCTGCTTGTCTACGCCGTCTACCCGCTGCGGCTCCTGCCGTCGCTTCCCATCCCGAAGGGCTGGCTCCCGAAGGGTGGGAGCGACAAGGCGAAGGCGTGGATCTACCCGGCCGAAGATCTCGCCCTCATGCAGCACTGCGAGATCCCCGTCGCGCGACGCCTGCTCTACGGCGTGCTCGCCCGCGAAGGGCTCCGCGTAAGCGAGGCGCTCGGACTCACCTGGGCGGACGTCGACCTGGATCAGGGCGTGCTTCGCCTCGACGCGAACAAGACCGACGACCCGCGATCGTGGGCCATGGGCGAAGACGTTGCGCGCGCCCTCGACGCCTGGCGCAAGCTCCGCGGGAAGAAGGCCGAGAAGTCCCCCCGAATCTTCCCGAAGGCGCTCGTCGGCGATCGCTGGGCGCTGGCTACGCGCCTCCGTGAGGGACTCGCGCTCGCCGGCGTGAAGCGCCCCGAGCTCACGAAGCCGAAGCCGGGCCGCCTCCTCCTTCGTGCTCACGATCTCCGCGGGACGTTCGTGACCCTCGCCCTCGCCGCGGGTCGGACCGAGGCGTGGGTCACGGACCGAACGGGACATCGATCGAGCCAGATGGTCTACCTGTACAAGCGCGCGTCGCGGACCGCCGCGGAGCTCCAGCTCGGATGGCTAGCGCCCCTCGACGAGGCCATCCCGGAGCTCGCTCCGAAGCGCCGTCAAGGTGCAAACGGGGTGCAAACGGGCGGTTCGAGCGGTAGCCAGGCGTCGCGAGCCAGATCGAAAACCCCGAGGAAAGGGCACCTCGGGACCGGCCGGGCGGCCCTGACGCGCTCTCTTAATCCGTTGGCTGACAGTTCAAGTCTGTCATGGCCCACTACTCGATGCCCGATCGATGCCCAAACCGGGGCATCGACGCTCTTTGGGCCACGTCGCCCCCCCTTCGGGGCGCCGCTCGTCGTCAGGGCCTCGTACTCCGGCGAGACCGCGTCGAGGGGGCTCAGGAGCCCCAAGGCGAGCTCCGACCATGTGCGGGCCTGCCTCGTGTAGGGGGCGAGCATCTGACTCGACTTATGGCCGGTGCGGTCGGTTACTCGCTGCTCGCTCGCGCCGTTGGCCAGCGACACCGTGACGAAGGTCGCGCCGAGGTCGTGGAGCCGGATCGGCATCCGCGAGGCCGAGCGCTCGAAGAGCTCCGCCCGCATGACGCCTCGTGAAGGTCGAGACCCAGCACGAGATCGTTCGCCTCTCCGGCGTGCCTCTTCTTCCACCAGGCGAGCGTGCGCACGACGTCCGGTGCGAGCGCCCACGCTCGAGGGTCGTCGGTCTTGTTCTCGTCGAGGCGCACGCGTCCGCGCTCGAGGTCGACGTCGCGCCACTTAAGCGTGGCGAGCTCGGACGCGCGCATCCCTTCGCGGGTGAGGATGCCCTACGCGAGTCGGCGATCGAGCTCCACGGCCTTCGACCGGAGGAGCATCGCGTCCTCGGGGTACAGGCACGCCTTCGCCTTCGCGTTGCCGCGCGGGACCTTCGGCATCCACTCGCGGGGAATCGGGTTCGCGGCGAGGTGACGCCCCGGGTAGACGGCGAGTGAAAGCACCTTCCGCATGGACTGTGCGACGTGACGGCGCGTCGCCGGCGAGAGCGCGGAGGGCAGACGCGCCCGACATCGCGGCCCTGATAGCCGAGCTCGCGCACCAGCCCCGGTGGCGCGTCTCTCGCGCTCGTTGGCCAAGAGGATTCGGGAAGGCCGACTCGATCGCGCTCTCGCTGGACTGGACTATGAAGGTGGGTGGGGTGTGCGACGCGATGGGGCTCGCGCACGTGGGCACGATGCCCGTGACGCGGCGCGCACCTTACGTCGCGATCTTCATATGGGGCGGCCCGCACCTCGATCCGTACATGAAAGAGGGGCCTACCGTCGGCGTGGCGAATGCACCAACAGGCCTGGCGAAGAAGGAGCACTCGAAACTCATGCGCCTGTCCGACAAGCGCGTGCGGGCGCTCCTCGCGGTTCCCCCGGCGGAGGATCACCGATGGCTTCGCCGCGTCGCCTTCATCCTGCCGCGGGCCGCAGCAACAAGGCTGCTGCGTGTGTCTGGCCGCCCGTCGGGGTAACGTCGCCGGGCGGAGCGCTTCGACGGAGCCGGTGCGGTGCGGTGGCACGCTTCACGCTCCTGGCGTCGGCATCGGGAGCAGCGCGCGATTGTTGAAAGGCTCCTCCGGCTTCCCAGCCGCGTCGTGGAGCGCGTGCAGGCGCTCGTAGTGGGCGATGCGGCGCTGGTGGTAGAAGCCGGGCTCGGCGCTCGGCGTCTTGCTCGGCCCGTACTCCGCGTCGATGATGGTGCGAAGGTCGCCAAGCAGGACGAGATCCACGATGTCCTGCGCGTACTCGTCGTCGACGTGGGCTTTGGGATCGTACCCGTAGGAAGCGAACGTCGAGTTGGACGACAAGAACCGAAGATCGGCAAGCAGCACCTGGCACTCTTGGAGGCGCTTGGTCACGTCGCTGAGTTCCAGCATCTTTGCTGTCTTCGGCTGCTTGCGCTCGTACCGGTGAGCACGATGTTGATTGCGGTCGTCGTGGAGCGCTTTGAACTGCACCTCGAGTCGATCGCAAAGCCCGGACACGTCTGCGTCACAGGGGACGTTCGCCTGGTCCTTGCGGGTCGTTCCGAAAGGGAACAGGCGCCCGAAGGCTTCCTCGCGTGCCCTTCGATTTACGTCTTCGACGTGTCGTCGGATCGTTCGCTCTCCTACCGGATCCGGAGGCCCTACCATGATGACCGGCAGCTGTGCTTCTTCGTACTTCCATTGGAGTCGCAGCGCCTTCTGGTCCTCGCCTCGCAGCTTGCGAAGGAAGCCTCCCGAATCCCGTTCGTAGAACCCCAAGGCCCAGGAGGAGAGATCGACAACGACCATGTTGGTCTCGCCCACGAGCATGTTCCAGGCGGGCCAGTGGTATGGGAAGAAGGGCTTGCCCTTGGTCACCTTTGTGAGCTCCTGCTCGACGCTCAGGAGATGGGTGACGCGTTCGGCGAAGCGAACGAGTTCGTCCTCGTGACTTCGAAGCGACGCGCGCACTTCCTCGGAGAACCGGCTGTAGCTCTTCATCGTTGGCCATCCTCAGGCACCGCCTCACGGTGCAATGTGATCCACTCTGGATCATCTCGTTCGCCTCCACGTAGGCGACACGCGAGGTCAATCAGCGCCTTCTGTGGCCTTCTTGAGGAGCGCGATGGCTTCATCCAGCTGTCTGTAGGCGTTGATGACGAACGATTCGGACGGATGCCCGCCACTCTGCGCGCGCGCGAAGTTGATGTCTTGTCGCGCTAGCTCAAGCTTCGCCAACGCCTTCTCGATGTCAGCCTTCATGGTTCACCTCTACTTTGGCCATCCTCCCAGCTCGTCGTGACTGGCGATTGAACGGTCGTGGTTGCCTCGTACACCGCGTACACGGCGCCGAGCCCGGCGAACAACCCGATCAGGAGAAGCAGGGCCTGCACTTGAATGGTAATGCTCGAGAGCCGGCCCTTCCCCGTGCCTGGCGTTCCCTCGGCGGCATGGTCGCGCTCGCGCTTCATGCCCGCGGTGGACTGGATGGCAAAACCTTCAAGCCCCAGAAGCGTCTCGAGTCTGGCCTTGAGGTTGCGGATCTCGCGATAGAATTCGTGCCCTTGAGCAACGGCGTGACGACCGACGAAGGAGTTGGTCGCCGCCACGAGCATCAGAGCGGCGACGCCAAGCTTGGCGCTGATCGTGGCTCCGTTTCTGTAAAGTGCGACTGCCGCGGCGAAGATGGCCGTGTTGAAGATCAGAAAGTGTTTCGCTCGGTCCCAGTTGAGCTGGACCTGGAACCGGTACTCTTGAAGCACGAGTTCGTATTGCTTCTGCAGATCGGGCTTGTTGGCTCGATCATCGCCGCTCACGGGACGAGGGGCGGCGCGACCGGCGGCGCATGGAGATAGAAGTCCAACACGTGCACGAAGGTCTCGGTGAACACGCGCTGTGCGGTGGTGCGCTCGGCCGCAATCTGCGGGAGGGACAGGAACTCGACGCGGTTCAACTCTGTAGCGTTCGGTGAAAACGGACCGTCGTGCAGACCCGTGAAGAGCTCGATGAACTTCAGAGCCGACTGATCGGCCATGCTCGTCTTTCCATGAGCGACGACGACGGGAGCGATCCCCAGTTCCTGCCGCAGCTTGCGCTCGGCGGCTTGGCGGTAGGTCTCGCCGGCTTGAAGGTAGCCGGCTACGGACGACCCCCACTGACCCGCGTGTCGAAGTCCCTGCGCAATCTGCTGGACAAGGAGATCTCCGGCGCGATTGAACACAAATACGTGCGCGACCCGGAAGCCGGCGTTCTGCTGGAGGATCTGCCGGCGTTTCGCGGTCCCGATGACTCGGTCGGACGAGTCGACGAGATCGACCAGCATGTCCAGACGCTGCGCCGCCACGGTGGCCTCCTCAGGTTCGTCGAAACCCGCACTGCTTCATTAGCCCGACGTGAGGATCGGACGCAAGTGCTCGATCTTCATGGACGATTTTCATGGATGATATCGATCACTTGCGCGCAAGCATGCTCGGGGTCCCCGTCGATCACAGGTCCGGCTGGGCCGGCGCTCCTTCCGCAACGGAGCCACTGATCGATCCTATCGGCCGTGCGCGGCAAGAGGTTGCTTGGCTCGATGGCCAACCGTGCGCGGGAAACCTGCCGCCTAGCGACCCGTTGCTCCGACACGCATGCAAAAGCCCGCATGTCGCTCCGCACACGTGCGAAGAGCGACATGAACGAGCCCGCATGTCGCTCCGCACACGTGCGAAGAGCGACATGAACAAGACCGCATGTCGCTCCGCACACGTGTGAAGTAACCGTTCAGGCCCCGCGTAAGTGGTCCATATTGCTCCATCTTTTTTTTCGCA
>CALFNG010000417.1 GCA_937902985.1 uncultured Myxococcales bacterium | reverse complement strand
GACGCTCTTCCGATCTAGGCTTGGCTGTAGTAGTTGTCGGAGAAGCGTTGCTTTATTGGTAGGTCTTGGTTCCTGCCGCCTTCTTCGATGATGGAGATTTTGCGCAAGAAGTCAGCGGTATGTGCGCGGCTGCGATGGTTGAAGATCGCGGGGCTTCCTTCGCGTGCCCATGCTTGGTACGGCGAGAATGCTGGGGTGGTGTAGAACATGACCTCGTCGCCTCCGCCGGCAGCGAGGGGTGGGAGATCGCCGATGGCTTCTTCGACGGAGATGTAGGGTTTCTTGTCCGGCTCGAAAGTCTGTCGTTCACGAAAGTCCTTGAGTTGGCTTGCTGCGGGGATGCGCTCGTGGGTTCGTGCGGGGAGTTGCGGTGGGATGCCGAGGTCGGCGCGGTATGCGAGGATGAACGCTCGTTTGCGGACCTGTGGTACGCCGTATTCGCTTGCGGTGAGGATGTCCGCGTATGATGCGTATCCGAGGACGCTGAGTCCTTGCGCGATCTCGTTGATGACGGCGCCGTCGTGGGACGTGATGATGAGGGGCACGTTCTCCATGAGCACCACCCACGGGCGGAGTTCTTTGACGAGGCGGAGATAGTCGATGAGGTGGACGTTTCGGGGGTCGTCCAATCCGCGTTTTCCGAGGAAGGAGAAACCCTGGCATGGTGGTCCGCCGACGAGGACGTGGATGTCCTCGCCCTGTGCGATCCCGCTGCGTGCTCGGATGTCCGTGGCTGATATCGCGTGCACGTCGGCTTGGAGGTAGGGGACGTCCGGCATGTTCCTTACAGCGACGCTGCGGGCTTCGGGGTCGTGGTCGACCATGAGCCGGACGACGAACCGGCATCGGTGGTTGCCGGTGCGCTCACGGAATCCTAGGGTGATTCCCCCGACGCCTGCGAAGACATCCACGACGTTGAAGGTGATGATGTCACTCTGTGGTTCCCTATTGTTCATTGGTCACTGCCGGTGGCTGGTCGGCTGGTGCCGCTGCGATGCCGGTGATTTTATCCTCGAAGAGGAAGCTTTCGAGATCCTCTGCCGCCGCGTCGTGGACGCGACTGGTGACGTCGTCGATGAGTTGGTCGATGCGCTCGGGTGTCATCTCGGGCTCGTTCTTTGCGAGTTGGTAGATGGACTGTTTGAGGATGATGTCCACGTAGCGTTGGAAAAGGTATTCGCGCCAGCGGGCGCTGTTCGCTCCTTCTTTCTCGCGGAGCTTGTCCGCAAGTGGGCGTGACGTGTTGATCCAGTAGAGGCCTGCTTTGGCGTCGATGTCGCGCTGGTACACCGGGGGGTGCCGTGGGTCGCAATCAAAGGGCATGGTCGCGGTGGGGTCGAGGGGGTCGAGGTTGAAGCTGGAGAGGAGGACTTGTGGGAATCGGGGTCCTTGTTTCTTCTGGTCGCCGCTGCCGCCGCCGGTGCCGTTGGTCTCGCCCGTGTTCTTCTTGCCGTCGCCCGTATCCTTGCCGGTATCAGTGTGGACTTTTTCGGTGCCGCCCGTGCCGGTGCCGCCGATGCTGTCGCCGAGGCCGATGCCGCCGAAGAGTTCGCCGCTGAGTTTTGCCATGAATTGGTTTTTCCAGCGGTCGAGGAGCTGGTTGAAGAGCGAGGAGGTTTTGAGGTCCCAGCTTTTCTTCTCCGCCCGGCGCTTTTCGGCCATTTTGTCCGCGAGTTCGTTGACTTGTTCGTTGATCCAGTGCAGGAGTGCCCGGGTGAGTTCGTTGTCCGCGAGTTTTTCGCGGTCGTTGGTGACGGAGCGGTGGTTCTCGTCTTCGAGGAGGGGGCATTCGCATTCGCCGTAGATGAACTCGCTTTCTGCGACGTGGATGCCGAGCTCGAACATGCGGTACGAGCCGATGCACCCGAGTTCGCCGATGATGTCGATGGCGTTGAGTGCGGCGAGTTCGCCCGAGCGCGAGAGTGGTTCTTCGGCGGTGCGCAGGATGAGCCTGCCGTTGGGGTACTCTTTTGTTCTGAACTGGTAGGTGTCGCCGGCGAACGAGTAGCTCTTTGGGAGCGGTATTTCGACGGGTTTCTCGAATCCGTTGCGCGGTTGGATGTCTGGTGGTTGGAGTCGCTTTCCCCAGGTCTGGTTGGCGGGCATGTACGAGACTTGCTTGTGCGCCAGGAGGCGCCGTGCCTGGGGGTGGACGCGGAGTTTTTCCAGGATGCCTTCGATGGTTGCCTTGCCGCGGAACCGTTCGGGGCCGTTCCCGCGGACCACGGTGAACCCTGCGGCCTTGGGGCTTTTCTTCCAGCGCTTGCGTACGTCGTCGGGGATGTCGAGTTTGTTGAGTCCCGTGTAGGCGAGGGCGTCATCGAGTGATAACTGCTTGTTCTCTAGTCCTTTGGCGAAGCCGTAGCGTCGTTTTTCGTCGAACCCGAACACGTTGAGGAGGCCGTTGCGGTACGTGATGAAGGTTGAGGTCCGGAACATCTGGCGCATGTAGAATTTTCCGCCGTTCCCGTGCCCGCCGTACGTGGCGATGTCCGTGCCCTTTTTTGCTGCGGTTGGGAGGCCCCAGACCTTGAGTGCCTTGTTGATGTCATCCCTGGTCATGCCGACGAAGTCGATGCATTCGAAGATGCTGTTCTGTTTGGGCTGGCTCTGGTTGAAGCGGAGTACGATGAACTGCTCGGCGTCCTTGACTGCGGTGGTCGCGTACGCGTCGGCGCTGTTCTTGATCCATTCCGCCAATCCCTTGGCGTGGTCGAACTTGAAGGTGGTGCCGACGACATCGAGGAAGTGGTCGCTGTATTCATTCTTTTCGGGAGTGATGATGACTCGCGCAGCTGGCATTCTTTACTCCTTTTGTTTGCGGCGATCGATTTCTTGGTTGAATCGTTCCTGGAGGTACTTCCAAGTGCTGGCAAGTCCCTTGGCCGTCTCCTTGTCAGGGTAGTCGAGGCGGTTGGCTGCCTTGATGGCGCCTCCCGTGCTCGTGAGTCGGCCGATGAAGTCATTCCTGGCCGTCCGGACGGTGGCGCCCATGAAGGCGTAGAAGTCCGTGTCGAGGATCTTTTCCGGTCGGCCGTTGCGGAAAAAACCAAATGCTGCGCACGATAGCATGCGTTCCAGTTCTCGTCGGGCGCTCCGGTCGACGCGCTCGGAGGACGACGGGGACTGTTCTCCCGCTGCACCGTCGAGACGCGCGGCGATCTCTGCTCCTTTTTCCGTTAAGCTGAATGTTTTCTGTGCGTTACGGATTAGTCCCTTGCGCTTGAGTGGTCCGTACAGGGGTTTGTGGATATCGGAGGAATCCGGATATTCGGGATAACCGCGTAAGCCAAACTCGTCGGGAAAGAGCTTGAATGCGGTGACCACGATGTCCTCGTACTGGAGCGGTGATGTGCTGCCTCGCGATAACCGGTGCATCGCGATAAGAATTTTTTCCGGTCGTCCTGGCATAGTCGCCTGCTAGTATAACGCGAGGCAACGGTAAAACAATAGACAACGTTACTTTCTCGCGGGAAAAAGTACTGGTTCGCTAGCCTTGACGGGATCGCCGGCCTCGCTGTATAAGATGACGGAGTCCGAAACTGATTGGCCGCGAGATTTTCCGCTATTGCCGACACGCACGCTAACCAACTGAAACAACAGATACTTACGCCTTGTTGGCCGACTCAACTGCTGCTGAGCGCCGAGAATCGGAAGACCACAGGAAGGAGTTGTGCGGCTCCGTCCTGGAGGAGTTGTGCGGGGTTTTGCAATCGCTGGATGACAGGGTGATTGGTACAGCAATTCGCGACGAGGAACAACCAGTAGCACTCGCCGAGCGCGAGCGCGGCGTTCCATTCGCCGGCGGTGATGTCGATGCTCCCGAATTGCGGACCAGTGGTGCCTTTGACTTCCACACCGACGAGGCTGCCTTCCGAGTCTTCGTATTGGAGGTCCCATCCTGGCGTGTTGCCTTCCTGGGCTACCCATCGGATGTTCTTGGCGCCTAGGCGCTCCGCGTTGTCCTGGAGGAATTGGTGCGCGAGTTCCTCCGCTCGTCGGCCGATGGGTGCCGCGTTGCGCGAGTACCGCGCGACCGGAAGATTCGTCGCATCGCCTGGCAGCTTGGGTCTTCGCGGCAAGAGCAGGTGGTCGTTCGTTTCGGTGATGCTGATCGTGGCGAAGTCCGGGAACATAATGTTGTGCTCGCTGGGTTGTGCCGTGATGCCTGCCAGCGCGAGAATCCTGTCGTACACGTCCTCGGGGAGGGGGCGGATGCCGACGCTCCAGTGGTTCCTCGCGATCCGCTCAAGGAACGCGCCATCGTGTTTTGCCGGCACGGGTGCGGGGAAGGGGGTGTAGTCTTCGATGGTGCAGTACCAGGCCCAATCTTTCTTCGGACGTGATTCCGGTATCGTGTCGTCGCGCCACACGGTGCCGATGCTCCCGTGCCCAAAATACTCAGGGACCGCGCGTTTACTGTCGAGGCGTCGGGTTCCGCGATAGTACACAAACGGCGTGCCGGCGACGCAACGGTTCTTGTACTGGTTCGGGAAGTGATACTGCTCCCCGACAATATCCTTCCAGTCATACCCCTGATTCACCTTGACGGGATTCTGGACAAGCACCAGCGGCATAAACGCTCGTTGAGCAGCGTAACACGATTTACAGCGCAGAGAATCCAGCGCGATTCGGACGAAGGCACAGGGGGCACCGTTCGGTGTTGTTGGTTGTAGTTCCGCAAGCGAGTGTTGCGCCCCTGGGGCGCCATGCTGGATTGGACCATTCTGGGGGTGGCACGCCTCCCCCCGCGTTCACGCCTAAACCTTTATCGACGACTCCGCCCTGGCGGGCGTCTCGTTCGTAAAGGTTTCGGTCCCTTCGGGGACCGCCGGCTGCGGTTGGGGAGGCTGATACCTCTTTGCTCGCCGAAATAATGAGTGACCTCCACGCCCACTGGGGCGCTCTCAAAAGGACAGAGAGCGCCCCCCGGGACAACGGGGGCGTGGAGGAACGAACATGATGAAGTACGGATCGAAGGAAGTGATCAGCGACAGTGAAGCCAAGCGGTTCGCGCGGAACCTTTGCAAGAAAAGAGAGCGGTTCCCAACTTTTGATAGCGCGCTTGATTTTGTTTTCAAGATTCGCAAGGTCGTCAGCGACACCGAGTACCGGCGGACGAGTCGCGAGCATCTCCGGCAGCTTTCTTGGGAGGTGCAGCGTGACGACCAGCGTCCCCGGCCGGAGGTCCCGACGGTCACGGAAGTCGAGGCGGCGGTGGGAGCGTGAAGCTTCCACCTCTTTCTCCTTCCCGGTTCGAGCGATTGCTCGGGCACCTGCTCAGGGTGCGCGGCATGGACCCGGACGACGCGATGGACTGGATCGAAGACCACTACAACGTGGAGGAGAGCAACGAACAATCAGGAAACAAGAGAGGTGATACGTTATGCAGCAAACGGAATTGACCAAGATAGATATCATCGACACCGACAAGATCGTCGTCGTGAGCAACCCACGCAGTGATTACGGGGACATCGACGGGCTCGCCGCAGACATCAGCGCTCGCGGCCTCTTGGAGCCGCTCCTCGTCAACGAGAAGCACGAGCTCGTGGACGGGCACCGGCGCCTCGCGGCCCTCAAGCTGAACAAGGCGAGCACTGCGCCGTGCATCATCGAGCCGGGACTCACGCCATCGATGACGGAGGAGATCAAGCTCGTCACGAGCCTGCACAAGAAAAACCTCACCCCGGTGGAGGAGGGACGGGCGTTCGCCGCGTACCTGGCGGCGCACAAGGTCAAGCCCGAGGAACTCGCGAAGCGACTCAACAAACAGAAGCGGTTCGTTGAGGAGCGATTGCAGCTCAACGGGCTCACCCCGGAAAGCGTGACGGCATTACAAGACCGACGGATCGAGCTTGGGCACGCGCAAATCATCGCGCAGCTGCCAGCGGCGCAGCAAAAGGCATGCGTGAAGGAGATCATCGAGAACGAATACACCGTACAACAATTCAGCGACGTGCTCCGGTTCAACCCGCGCATCGACTTCGGCGACCTGCCACTGCGCTTACAAAAGCGCTGGGGTGGCGTGCAGACGACGCTGGACTGCGCCGAACTCCTCGATACGAAGACCGACCGCAACGACGTGCTGCAAGCAAAGATGAAAAAAGAGCTCGCAGAGTATCTCGAAGCGGAGCGCGAGAAGATCCGCGCCAAAGGCATCACGGTCTACGCCAGCACGACCGAGCTGCTCACCCAGCACCCAACTGCCGAGGAGGTCACGGGGTATGGCAAGTACGAGGAGGCCTACAAGGACGTGCTCAAGGAACTCCCCGGCAGCAAGCGGTTCGCGGTCGTCATCGCATTCGACAACATCCTGGACAAGACCATCCACTGCTTGGAGCCCAAAGCGTTCTGGGCGGAGGTCGAGGCGAAACGCAAAGCGACGACGGCAAAAAAGGAAGGGAAGAAGTCCCAAAAGCAATGCGACGCCGAACAGGAAGATGCGGACCAACTCCTCGGGCGGACGCGCGAGGAGCGCTTACGCAAGAACATCGTCGCATACCGGCACGGTTGGATGATCGTGAAAGCGCGGTCGCTCACCACCCAAGGCTCCGGCATCGCGAAGGCCGTCGCGCTTCAGGTGCTCATGGAGCACCTCACGGATGGATGGAAGCGCAAGACCGACGAGTACGGCAACGGGTTGCTCACCGCGATAGCCACGGCCGCCGGCCGCAAAACCGCCGAGGAAGACGAAGGCTACGGTGGCACGCTCGGCATGAACGACTACCTCAAAATAGCGGCAACGGAACTCGACGGGTTCATCCACCGCGCGACGCTCGCGTACGCACACCAAGAGGACGACGAGTGGCTCAACACCATCATCGGGGCGCTCGCTGTGGACTACACCAAGGAATTCGTGCTGACATGCGAATACCTCGACCTGTACACGAAAGAGCAACTCCTGGGACTCGCCAAAGAAGCGAAGAGCAACGCGTTCACGAAAGACGAGCTCAGCAAGAAGACGACGCTCATCGACGCCATCCTCAAGCGCGCACCCAAGGGCTTCGTACCGAAAGACTTCCAGAAAGCAGGACGGGTGAGAACATGAGCCCGGCCTGCCAGGACGTATCCGACGGCCCAAGGACCGCATCGTGGCAGGCGCTCTTGCGCCAAGCCATCACGACGCCCGGCTTCATCCACGAGGCCTACCATCGATTCCATCAGTACAGCTTGCGGAACCAACTCCTCGCGATGGCGCAGTGCGCCGAGCGCGGCATCAATCCGGGACCGGTGGCGACGTTCAAGCAGTGGGAGGCGCTCGGTCGGCACGTGCTGCGCGGACAAAAAGCACTATTACTGTGTGTCCCGGTCACGACCAAGAAAGCAGAGCGCAAGGACGATGACCTCGACGATGCGGTGCCGACAGAGGAGCGGGTCTTCTTCACGTTCCGCGCGCGATTGTTCGTGCTCAGCCAAACAGACGGCGATCCCTACGAGCCGGTCAGCGTGCCGGCGTGGAGCGAAGAGCGCGCACGCACGGCGCTGGGCATCGGGATCATGCCCTTCGACCACCTCGACGGAAACGTCCAAGGGTACGCGACACCACAGGGCGACATCGCGATCAACCCCGTCGCGGCGCTACCGCACAAAACGCTCTTCCACGAAGTCGCGCACGTGCTCCTCCAGCACGCGAAAGACGAGACGATCTCGCGCTCGTTGCGCGAAGTCGAAGCAGAAGGCGTCGCCCTCCTGTGCTGCGAAGCACTCGACCTCGACGGAGCGGAGTACGCGCGCGGGTACCTCCAACACTGGCTTCGCAACGACGAGATCCCAGAGCAGTCCGCGCAACGCATCATCACGACCGCACAACGCATTCTCGCCGCCGGCTGTTATCCTGGGGCGGAGTCACAAGGAATGCCAAATGGCGCTTTTCGATAAGCAACTGGCGTTGATCACGGAAGAAGATCTCCTCTCCCTCGTGGAGAATCAGGTCCGTGAGGGGTACCAGATCGAGTACAAGCAGTCGGTGGCGTTCAAGGAGAAGCAGGACAAGCTCGATTTCCTCGCTGGCGTGACGTCATTTGCGAACACCGTGGGCGGTGATTTCCTCATCGGTGTGAGCGCGGTGAGTGGCGTGCCGGTCGCTGTGCCGGGCTGGGATGGCATTGATGTTGATCGGGAGAAGCAGCGCATCGAGAACCTCTTGCGTGACCAGGTGGAGCCTCGCGTGGCGTGTACCGTCCGCGAGATCCGCGTAGCAACAGGGAACAGCGTCCTCCTCATCCGTGTGCCGTGGAGTTGGGCGCAACCGCATATGGTCCGGATGGATCAGGTCAATCGTTTTTACTATCGGCACTCTGCGGGGAAAGACATCATGAACGTCACGCAACTCCGCGCAGCGTTCGCGCTGACGACCAGGCTCGAAGAGCAGATTGGGGCGTTCCGTCGCGAGCGCACGAGCGCGATCAAGAATGGTCGTGGTGGTCATCTCACGCCGCCGCCCGGCCCGACGGTCATCGTCCACATGGTACCGTTTGAATCCTTCCGTTCCGGGTTCACGCTCGACCTTGAAGGCGCAATGACGACGGCCCAGGGAGGACTCTTGCCGCTGGGGACCGGCAGCAATGGGCACGTGTATAACCTGGATGGGATCTACTGCTTCGACAACGTCCCGTCGTGCAACGCGTACACGCAAGTCTTCAGGAATGGGATTATCGAAACCGCGAGCCGACGACTGCTCATGCACCCCCAGGGACTAAAGCTCATCCCGTGCGGTGGCGTGCCAAGAGACGTCCTCCAATATGTCCAGTCAGCCATCGCGTTCTATCAGCGGGTCAACGTCCCACCACCACTCATTGCAGCCATGAGCCTCATCGGGGTCGGCGGGTACGAGTTCGCCACCAGCACGGAGATGGGCGTCGGGTACTACACGCACGCCGTCGACCGCGACGACCTCCTCCTGCCAGAAACGCTCGTCCAGGATTTTACGACACCAGCGGTCGATATCTGCCGGCCCATGTTCGACGCACTCTTCAACGCCGCCGGATTCCCCAAATGGCCCGAGTACGAACAGTACAAGAAGAGAAGCTAAGAAACCGGGATGGCATTTTTCTTGGCAGGCGCTATTGTCCCGCGTTCCATCGGGCTGAGTTTCACGCTTTAGGGGGAGGTTGTGTCTATTCGTTCTTCCAGATCACGTCTGCAATGCGGTCCTCGCCGCGCAAGAGCGGCCACTCGAGTTCCCAGGCGTCCAGCACGCCCGGTTGTCCTGCTTTCTCGTGCATGCGGAGAACGTAGTCGAGCCGGAAGGGAATGCCAAAGTACTCGCGGCCGGTCCCCCAGGTCGGGTCGTGCGCCACCACGGGATTCTCTGGGTTGGTCACCCACGCGTGGAGCACCGCGAGACCACCCTTTGCGGGAATCGCGAACCCTTCAACGTACACCCACCTGCCCGTCATCGCGGCGTGGAGCGCATTCGCATAGCACACCTGCAACCCCCGAGACCACTGCCCGCGCGGAAGCGGCTTGCTCGTGTACGAGCGCCCATGCTGCACGACCAAGTCACGGATGGTCGCAAACGCAGGGCCGACAACCATCCCGTTGTGGACTTGCCCAGCATTGATAGCACGCAGCTGTTCCTCAATCATCACCTTGGCCTTTCACCATAACACCCAAGCCCATTCCGCTGGGAGATGCGAGGCCCAGTGCATAAGCAGGCGTGCCTCGGTGGACGTCGGACTGGTAAGTGCGTGAACGATTCGGCATCGCGAGGTGCAGCGCCCGAGGCGGATTCTATGCATTCATCGATTGTCGAAGGATTCGACCCAGAGTTCCTCATCCGGTTTCAGGATGCCAAAGTCGATGAATGTCGGCTTCGCCGTCTCATCACAATAGATCGGGCGGCTGAAGCAGAACGTCCCAATGTTTGCTGCACAGTAGCCTTCCATTTGGCGGTACAGGTATCCGCGTGGGTGCGACTTCCAACCGCGATTCAGGCTCCGCCGTTGCACAAACACGTTGAGTTCGAAGCCATCCACGACGCCGCCCGCGCTGTACGCGATGAAGTGGCCACGATCCCATCCAGGACCATACGCGTCCTTGAGGCTCGGACCGGACCAGCCACGCAATCGTGAATCATCACGCTTGGGCTGCCGTGGCGCTGACCGGCCAATCGCAAGGACCAGCCGCGCCTCCATCGTCGGATGATACGGCACGACGCCCTGCGCTTCGAGCGAGGCGTAGTCATCATAGACGTACTCGAAGGCACCCTGCGCGATGCGAGCGATCTCCGTCGGACGCGGCGTCATCGCGAGGTACGCGTCGTGGGAAGCGTACACCAACTCCTCCCACAGCCACGCGACCAAGTCCTCACCAGTCTTCCCGTTGCCCGCCGCCATGAGCGTGGTGTAGTCGCATTGTCCAGCCGGCGGCTTCTCGATTCGTGACACTTTGGTGGAGGTGGCCTTTCCCCCGGTTCGCTTCCTCCACTAGTGTAGAACCCCAGACGGGGTGTTCCGTAATGAACGCCACGCCCGCACCTCACCGAGAGCCGCGAAAACAATGGGGCAATGGTGACTGTTGGACGCAATCACAACGACGGAGCAGCGCCACCATGCGCCGACAGCGCCGGAACCTGCATCGCCACAGCACCAGAAAAACAGACTTCCAGCCAGCCAAGCTGGACGCCGCTGTTTGAACCCGGTCTCCCGCTCCAACAACCCGTTTTATTTGTTTTCGTTAGGCGCAATCGTCAGCCCCCGGCCCACCCAGGCTCCGCGATTCTTTTCTTTGGTGTGGTTACCATTTTGCGATACTTCTGGTGGGCGATTCTTGTTGCCAGACTGCTAGGGTAGGTCTTTCCAGAGTTGTTTGAGAAGGTTGTACACTGCGTTGCCGGCGACGCGGATTACGATTAGTCCTCCAAACCCGATCAGTGCCTTGTTCCAACGTTGAAAGCGCTGAAACGCGGGCCATGATGCAACAAGTGGGTGGCGTGCTCCGGCGCGTTGCGCAAAAAAGGACCAAGTCAGAAGGGCGAGAATGCCGGCGACTATTGCAAAGGCGGTGTTCTGGAGTTGGGGAAGACTCCAGCCCGCGCCGCGTACGACCGCGAAACAAGAAAGCGACGTGATGCCTGCGGCTAGGCATTGCTTGCGAGCGATTGCGTGTCGTTGTTGCCGAGTGTCAGTTTCGTGGTGTTGTGTTTCCAGTCGTGCCAGTCGACCTTCGAGTTCCTTGGTGTGTTGTTCTCGTTCGATGCGTTCGGTTGCTTGTGCTTGTTCGCCGACGCGGAGTGCTTGAGTGAGGCGCGCGATTTCTGCCGTTTGTGCAGCAGCGGTTGCCTGCAGTGTGGCGAGGTTGCGATCTTTGCTTGCGATCGTTTCTTCTTGTTCCGTGCGAGTTTGCTCGAGGGATGCTGCGGTTGCTTGGACTGTTTCTAGTTGTTGATTTTTTTCCTGCAATTCTTGGACGAGCGCCTCCTTGATCAAGGCAAATTCCTGCTCTGGCGCGAGGTCGGGCGTGAGTTTTTGTCGCAGCGCATCGTTGAAGAGGATATTGGTTGCGGTGTTCTGCGATATGTTGTTCGCGTCTTGGAATCTACCCAGAGTGTGGAGGATGCGGATGGTGACGCGTTCGTCGTTGCTTGTGAACTCGTGGAAGAACGGCAGCCCCATGCTGCCGAGGATGGCGTCTTCGAATGCCGCCGTGCGTGGCACGAAGAATTGTAACAGGTGCATCAGCGTTGCCGGATGAAGACACACCGGGATGCGTTGGCCGGTCCGTTTTCGTTTGTTGGCATCAAAGGCGAGCAGTCGTCGATCCAGCGTGATGACCCAGGAGTGCGCTTCAAGGGGTGATTCGATCATGGCTGGGCGGCGCCGTTGGATGAAGTGCCAGAGCGTTATGTCGTGCTCAAGTTGTTCGTACCCTTTTGCTTTTTCCGCATAATGCGTTTGCTCGAATTGTTGCTGGGCAAGGATGTCGTCAATTACGCGTTGGTCGGTCTTGTAGGGTTCCAGGCGTGTATTGTGAAATTCTGCGCCATGTGAACGGATGACTTCCAGCAGGTCGCGCAGGTAGGGCCCGAAATATGTTTCTGCGGCGAGGGGTTGTTGTGCTGCTTCTTTGATGAACTTTTTCGCAATATCATCGAGGCCTGCGCGCAGTGCTGCCTCAGCGAGATGCTTGGTGACTTGAAGCCCGGAGAGACTGGCCTGCGCGGCGCTGATGACGCGCTTTGTCTCATCGATGGTGATGGGAAGGACTTGGAGGCGGATGTGCGCTCGTCCCTGCAATTGGTGTATGAGATCGACGAGTGTGAGTGCGGCGTGATATTCGTCATCGCGCAGTCCGACGAGATACAGGAGGAAATTGGTGTCCAAGAACAGCTCAAATGTCGGATTCTTCTTTGTGGATTTGGCGATGTTGGCAATGACTGTGGGGCTTAGGTTGATGGCCTCCAGGCAGAAGTACGCATTTAGCGAGCACAAAACGAAGGCTCGTGTGGACGCGTGGCCCGGGTGTAGGAATCCGGCCATGGTGCGGCGTAGGCCATCGCGAGTGGGTTCAGGAAACGCGGGGAGGAACTGTTCGATGTACGCCGTTGGCAAGACCGGCTCGTTGGCGCTCAGGAGGTGGTAGAGTTGTGCGCCGTATTCTTTGACGGCGGGTTCAAAAAAAGTGGTCAGGAATACGCGCCAAGTTCGGTCTGGGTCCAGGCTGGGCGCGTGCTCACCAAGCAATTGTACGAAGTGGTCTTTCGCGGCTTGCTGTACCGCCTCCGCCTGGTGCACATCGAGTTCGAGCTCGTGTCGTGATTGTTCCGCGAGCTTGACTTGGTTAAAAGGGAATTGCAGCAGCGTTCCCGCCTTAAGGAGGGCATCAACTTGTGCAACCACGCGCTGATCGACGTTGATCCCGCAGCGCTGCCGCAAGTCCGCGGTGATGGTGTCGCGCGCAAGCGTGCCGCCGTGTAACCAGACGCTTGTGATGATGAGGCGCTGTACCGTGCGCTCCCACCACCCTGCGCGGTTGAGTTCCACGTGCTGCACCAGGGAGAGCAGCTCCGATGAGAGCGGGATGGGTGCAGGAATGAGGTGTTGCGCCGGTGGTGACGCAATCGGTGTGCTGACGGTTAGGTTTGAGCGGCTCAGAGTCCCTCCGCGATATTTACCTTCTTCGGCCGGGTTGCCCCGTGGGGGAGTTCACATCGGGTAGGTGCCCGCCTTTGCCTTATACCCGTCCGTTTTCGGATAAATACCTCCGTAATCGTGCCACAATATACGCCGGACGTCAAGCGACGTACCCCTGGGTATTGATGGCATATCCCTCATTTCGGCACCCACGATAACGTGGTGTGTAAATGTGTGGCGGACCTCGGAACTCACGCATGAGCAGTCTGCTCCCAGAAAACAGGACACGTTCTAGCGGCCGCTGTTCCTGCTGTCGAGGCGGTACCGGCGCAGTGCCGTCGCGGATATGCGGTGACTCCGTTGTGACTCCATTCGCGGCCATTTCGCGGATACTGGGGAAACGGCGTGCACTCTGGTGACGCTCAGGAAACGCGGTGATGTTCAGGAAACGATGTTGGAGCGTTTTCCCAAGCAGGCAGTCGCGACCGCAACTAAAAGAAACTAAACAACTTGCAAAATCCGTGACTCCGATGGGACTCCAATCAGCGAGGAGTCCATCTACGCGTAACACACTCATTCTGCTGCCTTTAGAAGGCCGACGTCCAGCGAGCCGAGCTGGACGTCAAAGAATCCCCACGCAAACGTGGGGCTGTCAAAAGGAGGCAGCACGGTGGCGCTCACAGCGTCGGCGCCGCGCGCGTTCACGCCAATCAACGTCACGACCGCACCTCGCTGAGAACCGCGAAAACAGGGCGCAAGAACGTGTCGGACGCAATCAGGACCACGAGCCAGCACGGACTTGCGTGCCGACATGAGCGCTGGCCGTCCGGCCATCACAGCGCCAGGAAAGCGATGTCCAGCCAGCCAAGCCGGACGTCTAACGGGAGCCTGGATCGACATTCACGCTGATATAAGATTAGTCAGGTGCATATGCAGATAGATGAACTGCAAGACATAGCCAAGCGGGTACGGCGTGACATCGTCGAGATGATCACTGCCGCCAAATCGGGGCATCCGGGTGGATCGCTCTCGGCTGTTGAGATCGTAGTCGAACTGTACTTCAATCACATGCGGATTGATCCGGCGAAGGCGAAGTGGGAGGATCGCGACCGCTTCATGCTGTCCAAGGGGCATGCGGCGCCGGTGCTCTACAGCGTGATGGCGGAGCGCGGGTACGCCGATGCGCCGAAGGACAAGCTGAATACGCTGCGGCGATTCGGCAGCGTGTTCCAGGGACATCCGGACATGCGGTTCATCCCCAGCCTGGAAGCTTCCACGGGCTCGCTCGGGCAGGGGCTGTCGCTGGGCCTGGGAATGGCGTTGGGGGCGCGGCTGGACGCGCGGCCCTCGCGATTCTTCGT
>CALFNG010000416.1 GCA_937902985.1 uncultured Myxococcales bacterium | reverse complement strand
GTCAAGTGAAGGCATCACATGGCATCCTCCAGGTCGAAGCTTGCTTGGCGCACCAGAGCAGAGATTGGGGTCGAAGGCTGGAAACCTGCGCGGCGGATCCGATCTGCGCTGGCTTTAGCTACTCGAGCGCGCGCAAAACCCTCTGTCCTCCGTCCTCTGCGCCCTTTGCGCCTCCGCGGCCAATCTCTCTCTCGCCTAAGTGAGCGGCATTGACTCTAGCGGGGAGCCGGCGGGTTCACGGGAGCTTGGCGCTCAAGAAGGCCTTGAGCTTCACGAGCGTCTTCTGGTCCCGGGTGAAGGTCGGGACCTGGTATCCGGCCGACCACGCGCGCACCTCTTGAAGGAACTGCGTGCGGACGTCGGCGTCGGTGATGATCTCCTCGACCGTGCGACCGCGCGCCGCGCCCTTGCGTAGCCCCTTCACGTAGCCCTCGAGCCGGGTGTAGTCGTCGCCCAGGAAGTCCTTCACGGCGCGGGCGTCGTCCGCGAGCCGCTGCACGATGCCCTGCTTGACGGCCGGCCGCTCGTCGCCCGCGTGCGCGCAAGCGACGCGGAGAACGAACGCGTCGTCGAGGAACCCGAGGTCGTCGATGCCGTCGGGAATGAGGTCGAGCGACTTGAAGATGTAGTTGAGACCGGAGACCAGCGACCGTGTCGCGTCGTCGGATCCCTTGTCGGAGGCGAGCAGTTCGCCCACCGCGCCGGCGTCTTCGCCGAGGCCGCGCAGCCACTGGGGGAACACCTCGAGGTATCGCGGATCGATGGACGCTTGGCTCATGGCGAACTCTCTTTCCTCTGCTCTCCGTGGAACCTCCGTTTGGCGCCGGGTCCACGGAAACCCGACGACATTACGCCAGGTCGCGGGGAGAACGAGGGTCTCTTCTACATCCGGTCGAAGGCCAGGCCGAGGAGGAATCCTGCGACAAGAGCGCCAAGGACGAGGACGATGGTCAGCCAGCCCGAAATCCCCCGGGTGAGCGCGCCCTCGCCGTCGGCGCCCTCGCCGCTCTTGCGCGAGCCGCGCGAGCGGGCGCGAGGCCCGTCTTTCGACGGGAGCGTCTCGCCAAACGACGATTTCGGCGTGGCGAAGGCCACGTTGGCCGGGGCCTCGACGATTGCGGGGGCGGCGGGGCTGTTGAGGGTTCCGCCCGGCGTCCGGGCCGGCTGCGGGCCCGTTCCGATGTCGAGCAGAGCGTTCATCGCGGCGGTCGGAGGCACGCCGTGCCCCGGCTCGCGGCCATGGCCCTGACCGCCGTGCGGACTCGCCGCCGTCCGCGGGGCTCCGAGGTCGGGAGCGAAGATCGCGGGCACATCGGGCAAGCGACTGAGCGGAACGGGCGGACCCGAGGGTCGGCCGCCCAGGCCCGGGAGCGCAACGGCGAGGGCGCGCGCCATGTCGACGGCCGACGAGAAGCGCTCGCTTCGATCTTTCTTGAGGGCCCGCTGGAAGAACGCCGTCAGCGGCGCCAGGCCCGGATCGATCCGCTCGACCGGCTCGGGCTCCACCGACAGGAGCGCCGCGAGCCGGGCGTATTCGGTCGGCGCAGGAAAGGCCGAACGGCCGGTGAGCATCTCGTAAAAGAGGATGCCCGCGCTCCACAGGTCGGCCCGCTGGTCGACGTCGCGCGCGTTCTTGGCCTGCTCCGGACTCATGTACGCGGGCGTGCCGAGCAGCATCCCCGTGCGCGTGCGAAAGCCCATCCCCCCCGCGGCGTCCATCACCTTCGCGATCCCGAAGTCGAGCACCTTGACCACGAACGCTCCGCGGCCGTCGCGGGTGAGCAGCACGTTGTCGGGCTTGAGATCCCGGTGAACGATGCCCTGCGCGTGGGCCGCGGCGAGGCCGGCGAGAATGCCCTGGAGGATCGGAACGGCCTGCGCGAGCGGCACGCGACCGCCGTTCTGCGTGTAGGCGCCGAGCGGCACCCCGTCGAGGAGCTCCATCACGAAGTACGGCGAGCCGTCTTCTGCCTGCGCGCCCTCGAGCACCCGGACGATGTTCGGGTGCTCGAGGCGCATCGCGGTGCGCGCCTCTTCGAGGAACCGGGCGAGCACCGACGCGTCCGTGTGGAACTCGGGGCGCAGGACCTTGACCGCGACGCGCGTGCCGCCCCCCTCGACGGGATCGGCGGCGTACACCTCGCCCATGCCGCCCTCGCCGAGCTTGCGCACCAGCCGCCAGCGGCGCGACAGAATGGCCCCGACGAGAGTGCCTGACGAGCCGGGCTGCGCGGTGGCCATGACGCGTCGATGGTAACCCGGTCAGCGGTTCGCGGCTGCCGTTACGCGCGGCGCAGGCTTGCTCCGAAGCGCTTCTCGACGGCCGCGAGGACTTGCGCGTGCCGGGCGTCGACGTCGGCGTCGGTCAATGTGCGATCCGGAGCGCGATAGACCACGTGGAGCGCGAGGCTGGCGTGCCCGGAGGGCACGGAGCCGCCCACGAATCGGTCGAAGAGGGTGACCGCTTCGGCCAGGTCTCCCGCGGCCTCGCGCGCGGCGTGCTCGACGTCGCCGGCCGGGATCTCGGCGCGCACGACGACCGCGAGATCCCGTGTGCTCGAAGGAAACCGGGGCAGCGACACGAAGCGACCGGGTTGTACCCCGACGGCCTGCAGCGCCTCGAGGTCGAGCTCGACCACGATCGCACGCTCGCCGACCTTGAAGGCCTCGGTCACGTCCGGGTGCAGCGGGCCGAGCGACCCGACGCGCTTGCCGCCCGCCTCGATCCACGCCGCGCCGCGCGGGTGCAAAGCTCGCGGACGCTCGGCCTCCGGGATCGGATGAAGCGCGATCGCTCGCCTGAGCATGCGCTGCACGAACCCTTCGGCGAGGCCTTTGGCGTCCCACACGTCGACGCCGTGCGGCGGGCTCAGCCAGGCAGCGCGGTCCCCCGCGAGCAGGCCCGCGAACGCGAGACGCTCGTCGGGGAGGCCCTCGCTGGCCGTCTCGGCGCGACCCTCGCGGGGTCCGAGGAAGATCGGCCCGACTGTGAACAGACGCGCATCGCGCTCTCCGTGACGACGCGCGTACGCGACCGCTCGCAAGAGCCCCGGCAGGAGGCTCGTGCGCATCACCGACTGCTCGACGCTCATCGGGTTTCGGAGCACGACGGCCGCTTCCGGCGCGCCGACCGCCTCGAGATCGGCGGCGCTGACGAACGAGTAGGCGATGGCTTCGCTCAGACCCAGGGCGACCCCCGCCTGCCGCGCGCGCCGGGCGAGCGCCGCGCGCGGGGCCGCGTCGCGCGACGGACGCACGGCAGGAAGGAGCGCGGGGATCGCGTCGTATCCGCGGACGCGCGCGATCTCTTCGATGAGATCGACCTCGCGCGCGACGTCGGGCCGGAAGCTCGGCACCTCCCACGGTCCCTGCAGCGGGTTGAGCCCGTCGGGCTGCGAGGCGCGGGCCACGAAGCCGAGGCGCTCGAGGATGCCGCGGGCCTCCGTCGGGTCGACCGGCGCACCCAGGAGCCCGTCGAGTCGCTCGGCCCGCAGCGTGACCGTGCGACGCGCGAGCGGGTGGGCCTCGACCACCCGCGTGGGCTGCACGGCCGTACCCTCGGCGAGCTTCGCGACGAGCCACGAGGCCCGCGCGAGCGCGGCGCGCGTGTCGCCCCAGTCGACGCCGCGCTCGAAGCGGTGGCTCGACTCGGTGTGAAGCCCGTGCCGGCGAGCCGACCGGCGGATGCTGCGCGAGTCGAAGTAGGCGCACTCGAGGAGAAGGCGCCGCGTCTCCGCGGTGATCTCGCTCTCGCCGCCGCCCATGACGCCCGCGAGCGCGACCGGTCCTTCGCCGTCGCAGATCACGAGATCGTCGTCGTCGAGCGTGCGCTCGACGCCGTCGAGCGTGCGCAGCTTCTCGCCGCGGGTCGCGCGGCGGACGACGATGGCCCGGCCCCGGACGCGATCGAGGTCGAACGCGTGCATCGGATGGCCGAGCTCGAGCATCACGAGGTTCGTGACGTCGACGACGTTCGAGATCGAACGGACCCCGAGGGAGGCGAGCCGCCACCGGACCTCGAGCGGCGAAGGGCCGACCCTCACGTCGATGATCGCCGCGGCGCCGTAGTGCGGACAGCGTTCGGGCTCGTCGATCGTGATGCTGACGTATTGGCTCAGGTCCTCCTGGCGCACGCGCTCGGGCTCTTCGACCGACCACTGCGCCAGCGGTACGCCGAAGAGCGCGGCGGCCTCGCGAGCGAGCCCGAGGTGCCCGAGCGCGTCGGGCCGGTTCGGAGTGACGCCGAGCTCGAGGATCGTGTCGCGCGCGGCGGGGAGCACCTGAACGAGCGGCGCCCCCGGAGCGGCGGTCCCGGGCGGCAGCACGAGGATGCCCGCGGCGTCGTCGGTCAGGCCGAGCTCGGCTTCGCTGCAAAGCATGCCTTCGCTCGGGACCCCGGCGATCGTCCGCCGTTCGATGGTCATGCCCTTGGCCGGCAGATGCACGCCGAGCGGGGCGAGAACGACGAGGCCGCCCGGTTCGGGAACGTTGGGCGCCCCGCACACGATCTCTTGCTGCGCGCCGCCGCGGTCGACGGTGACGAGGCGCAGTCCGCTCCGTGAGGGGTGCGGGCGGCTCGAGACGACCGTCGCGACGACGCACGCCTCGGCGCCCAGGCCGTACGCGTGCGTCCCCTCGACCTCGAGCCCCGCAGACGTGAGCCGGGCCGCGATCGCGGCGGCGTCATCGGGCAGCGAGGGGCACAGCTCGCGAAGCCATCGAACGGAAGCTTTCATTGGGGATCTTCGAGAGAAGAAGCGGATGGCGCGGATGGCGCGGGGCGGGAGCTCACGAGCTAACGCGGGCTGACGCGAGCGAGCTCCGATGCGTAGCCCACGCGCCCGGCGGGGTCGAGATCGAGCCACGGTCCCGGGCCCGTGCCGCGTGCCGCGTGGGGCGGCGACGCGGCCGGCGTCACGCGTACGCGCCGAGGTCGATGCGCCCGAGCTCCTCGGGCGTCTGCAGCCTCGAGGGGTCGTCGATCACGCGCGCGAGCGCCGCATCGATCGCGGCCAGATCCGCGGCGACGGGATCCGCCCCGCCAGGCGCGCGCTCGCGAGCTCCGGCGTCGATCTCGATGGCGGCGACCACCGCGGGCGCGATGCCCCTGGCGAGGCTCTCGTAGATGGCGTGCCCGAAGATGATCGGCCGAGCCGGGTCGCCGGCCCCTCGCGCCGGGAGCACGACGCCTCCCTCGTCGAGGAGGGCCAGCGCGTCGAGCTCGCGGGTTCGCGAGGGGGGCAGGGTGCGCGCGCCCGGCTCGATTCGCTCGGAGATGGCCCGATGCTGGCGAGCGTGGAGCGCCCTCTTCGCGCGCGGGAACGTGCCCCAGACGAGCGCGTTCATGAGGTCGTGCCACGAGCCGGGCCTCGACGGAACGACGCCGTCGAGCGTGATCCGCGCGTCGTAGAGCGTCCGCGGATCGACCGCGTCCTTCCGGCGACCGCGGCGGCGGGGCCGGGGCGCCGCCACCACGAAGCGTACGGGCGGCGGCTCGTCGTCCGTTCCGCCTGCGCCGTACGGCTCGCGCAGAAAGACGCAGCCAAACCGCTCCACGGGGGGGAACGCCGTCGATTCCCCAAGGGCCGCCCGGGCCGCTCGAAGAACCGGCCAGAAGAGCGGCGACCGCAGCAGCAGCAGCAAGGCGAGGCCCGGGCAGGAGACCGGCGCCAGCGCCGGCGCGGGCGCGGGTGGGGGTGGGGGCGCGGCTGCGACTGCGACTCTAGAACCAGCCATCGGCGCGTGTCGTATCCCGTAGTCGGGAGTCGGGTTTCTCGCCATCAGATTGCGGTTGAGGCTCGTGAAAGTGATCGAGAGGTGGTGGCGCCATGTTCTACTGAAAGACAATGCGCTCTTCTCGTCTTTGGCTCGCGGTGTCGGCGTGCACGGTGGTCGTATCTCTTGGGAACGGGTGCGGCGGAGCGGGCGACGGCGCCGGGGACTCGAAGGACGGCGGCAGCACGCTCACGGGCGACGACGCCTCGATGGGGTTCAACGACGACGGGCCCGGCAACGGCTTCATTGGCGTGGACGACGGCGGCGGCAGCACGCGGGACGTGAACGGACCGCTCGCCATCATGCCCGCCGACGACGTCATCGACGTCACCTATGGACAGCCTGCGAAGAGCGTGACCTTCGTGGCCACCATCAACGGGCTCACCGTCCCGGCGTCGTTTGCGATCGACCGCGGCGAGATGGGCGACCTCGTCGCGGCGACGGGCGTGCTGACGCCGTCGGGCGGCATCGGCGGCACCGCGAACGTCTCGGCGACCTACGGGGGCCAGCGGGTCACGACGACAGTGACCGTCCGCCTTCAGTTCACGCAGAACGGCACCGCGGCACCGACCGGCGACGCGGGCGCGGTCGCCGCCGACGCGGGCGACGCGGGCGCGGCCGACGCCGGGGTCGCGGG
>CALFNG010000415.1 GCA_937902985.1 uncultured Myxococcales bacterium | reverse complement strand
CGAGCACGGCGAGCGCCGAGACGGGCCCGTTTCGCGACGCCGCCGCTCGCTCTAGGTGACTTCGTGCATTAGCCGCTTGAGCGGCCGGACGAGGAGCGTCAAGACGATCGCGCCGCCGATCGACGTCCAGACGAAGAGCATGAAGTACTCGGCCGGCGGGATGATGCCCCAGGTCTCTCCGATGCTCCCCCCCGCATACTGCGCGACCGAGCTCGCCAGCAGCCAGACGCCCATGAAGAGCGACGCGAAGCGCGCGGGCGCGAGCTTGGTGACCATGGAGAGGCCCACGGGCGACAGGCAGAGCTCGCCGAGCGTCGCGAAGAGGTAGCTCAGAAACAGCCACAGCCCGCTGACCCGCGCGGCGTCGCTCTTCTTCTCGAGCGCCGCGAGCGGATCCCGCCACGCGGGCGGGGCGCCGGCCGAGCCGAGATCCGCGAGCGTGGGCGATTCCATCCAGCGCGTGAAGGTCATGGTCGCCGGCGCGGGGTCCCAGGTCACCCCACGCTCGGCGGCCTCGGCGTCGTCGAAGGGGAAGGCGAAGCCGGCGGGGACGCTGGCGAGCGTCACGCGAACCGGCGTCTCCGGCGAGGCCTTGCGCGTCTTCGCCTCGAGCGATTCGATCTCGTCGGCGAAGGCCTTGGGCACCGTTCGCCGCAGCAGGTCGTTGACCACGTATCGCGGGAGCACGCCCCGCGCTTCGAGCTCGTGGGTCAAGGGCGTGAACGTCAGGCGCCCGGCGTCGTCGTCACCGATGACGACGCCACCGTCGGCCCGGGGCGTCTGGGGGATCCCGGGGGGAACGGCCTCGAGGCGCTGCGTCGTCGCCACGCCGTTCTCGACCCGGGCGCCGGCGACCATCGCGGCGAACGAGAGCGTCATGAGCACCATCGCCGCGAGCATCTTCACCGGCGTCGACGGCTCACGCCCTCGGTCGCCGAGCCACGTCCACACGCGAGCGAAGACGGGGGCGAACGCGACGATGAGGACCGCGTTGACCGACTGCCACCACTCGGCGGGATAGTGGAAGCTGCCGATGGACAGATCGGTGTGGAACTGCGCCCAGAGGTTGAGCGCGTTGCCTGCCTGCTCGAAGGCCATCCAGAAGAGGACCGCGAAGACGAAGAAGACGAAGATGACGACGCTCTTGTCCCGGGCGGCGCCGCGGATCCGGCCCAGCGTGAGCGCCATCCACCCCGAGATCGCTCCGAACGCGACCGGCATGATGACGTCGGTCCAGCCGGTGGCGCCGCGCGCCGCGCGCCACACGTAGTCGGCGGGGAGCGCCACAGCCACGACGAGCATGAAGCCGAGGAACGCCTTCGCGAAGCCCCCGGCGGCCCCACCGGCCGCGGGCACGTCACCCTCGCGCGCCTCGGGCGCGCTGCTCGAGGCCTTTGCCGCTCGCCGGGCCGCGACCTTCAGGTCGTTGCCAGCCGCCTCGACGTCGCGGAGGACCTGCCTCTGCGTACCGAGAAAGACCGCGAGCGCGACGAGCATGCCCACGGCCGCCACCGCGAAGCCGTAGCGAAAGCCGTAATGGACCCGAAGGTAGCCGCACGCGATCGGCGACAGCCCGGCGCCGAGGTTGATCCCCATGTAGAAGATCGTGAACGCGCGATCCCGGCGCGCGTCGAGGCGCCGGTACATCTTGCCGACGATGGTCGAAATGTTGGGCTTGAAGAAGCCGTTGCCCACGATCATGAAGCCGAGCCCGAGGTAGAACATCGGCAGCGCAGCGAACGTGAGCGACACCTCGCCGATCGCCATCAAGACGCCGCCGATGACGATGGAGGCGCGGAGGCCGAGCACGCGGTCGGCGAGGAGACCGCCGGCGAGCGGCGTCAGGTAGACGAGGCTCGTGTACCACTTGTAGATCGTCGACGCCTGACCGGGCTGCCAGCCGTGGTACTGGATGAGATAAAGAACCAGCAGCGCTCGCATCCCGTAGTAGCAAAAGCGCTCCCACATCTCCGTGAAGAAGAGGGCGTAGAGCCCACGCGGGTGGTGCTTGTCGTCCGTGGCTCTCGCTTCCATCGATGGGACGGGAGATTCACAGGAAGAGGCCCCGGCGGGAAGAGCCAATACAAAAGTGCGGCCAACCGAGGGGTTGGCCGCACTCTATTTACGCTCCAGCTTTTACGCTCCAGCCGTTCAGGCCGCCGCTTGAGGCACCAGCGAAGCCTCGTGGCCATCTCGCCACGGTCCCGCCTCGACCCGGCTCGACGTCTCGAAAGGAGACGCTTCCAGCGCTGCGTCGACCACTTCGCCGATCTTCGAGGCGAAGACGAACTCGAGTTCGCGCTTCACTTCGTCGGGAATCTCCTCGAGGTCGGCCGCATTCCGCTGCGGCGCGACGACGCGCTTGATGCCCGCCCGATGAGCGGCGAGCACCTTCTCCTTGAGGCCCCCGATGGGCAGGACGCGCCCCCGGAGGGTGATCTCGCCCGTCATGGCCACGTCGTGGCGCACGGGGCGACCGGTCAGCAGTGACACGAGAGCGGTCACGAGTGTGACGCCGGCGCTCGGTCCGTCCTTGGGTATCCCACCAGCGGGAAAGTGGATGTGAATGTCGCTCTTGTCGAGGAAGTCGCGAGCAATCCCCCACTGCGCATGGTTCGCTCGGACGTAGCTGAGAGCCGCCGCGGCGCTCTCTTTCATGACGTCGCCGAGCTGCCCTGTCAGCGTCAGCTTTCCGCTGCCAGGCATCCGGGTCGCCTCGACGAAGAGGATCTGCCCGCCGACGGGCGTCCAGGCGAGCCCGGTCGCGACGCCGGCCTCCGACAGGCGCTCGACGCGCTGATCGTCGTGGCGAGCCTGGCCGAGAAAGGCCCGGAGGTCGTCTTCACCCCGCACGACGACCGCTTCGTTGCGGCCTTCGGCGAAGCGCACGGCGACGCCGCGGGCGATGGTCGCGAGCTGCTTCTCGAGGGACCGCACGCCGGCCTCGCGGGTGTACCGATCGATGACGAGCGTCAGCGCCTCGTCGGTGATCGTGAGCTGCTCCGCGGTGATGCCGTGCTCCGAGAGCTGCTTCGGCACCAGGTGACGGCGCGCGATGGCGAGCTTCTCGAGCCGCGTGTAACCGGGCAGCTCGATGATCTCCATGCGGTCGCGCAGAGGCTCGGGGATGGTGTCGCCGACGTTCGCCGTCGCGATGAACATGACGTTCGACAGGTCGAACGGGATCTCGAGGTAGTGGTCGGCGAAGGTGTCGTTCTGCTCGGGGTCGAGCACCTCGAGGAGCGCCGAAGACGGGTCGCCCTGGTACCCGCCCTGCCCGAGCTTGTCGACCTCGTCGAGCATGAAGACCGGGTCGTTCACGCCGACCTTCTTGAGCCCGTGGATGATGTTGCCCGGCAGAGCGCCGACGTACGTCCGGCGGTGGCCGCGAATCGCGGCCTCGTCGTGGACGCCGCCGAGGGAGATGCGGTGGAACTTCCGGCCGAGCGCACCTGCGATGCTGCGACCGAGCGACGTCTTGCCGACGCCGGGCGGCCCGATGAGGCAGAGGATCGGTCCCTTCTTGTCGCTCTTCAGCTTGCGCACGGCGAGGTACTCGAGAATGCGCCGCTTGACCTTCTCGAGGCCGTAGTGGTCCGCGTCGAGCACGGCGCGCACGGCGGCGATGTCCGGGCTCTCGCCCGAGGCGCGAGTCCACGGGAGATCGACGATCCACTCGAGGTAGGTGCGCACGCTCGCGAGCTCGGGCGAGCCGCCCTGCATCGATCGGAGCCGCTTGATCTGCTTGTCGGCGACTGCGCGCGCCTCGTCCGGCAGGTTCGCTTCTTCGACGCGCTTCGCCAGCGCTTCGACGTCGTCGTCGCCGCCTTCGCCGTCGTCACCCTCGCCGAGCTCCTTCTCGATGGCCCTCATCTGCTCGCGCAGGATGTGCTCGCGCTGCTTCTTGCCCATGTCGTGCTGCACCTGGGCGTCGATGCTCTTCTTGACCTTGAGCACCTCGCCGCGGCGGATCACCCTCGTGAGCACCGCGTGGACGCGGGCCTTCACGTCGAGCGTCGCGAGCAACTCGGCCTTCTCGGCGGTCGTCGCTTCGAGGCGAGCGGCCACGAAGTCGGCGAGCGCTCCCGGCGTCTCGATCGCACCGACCTGAGCGGCGAGCTCCGCCGGCGCTCCGAGCTGGCCCATGACCTGACGCACGGCCTGGCGCAGGTTCGAAAAGAGGGCGTCGAGCTCGTCGCGCTCCTCGCCGATGGCCGGGACATCGTCGATTTTCTGGACGGAGGCCTTCACTAGCGGCCCCGTGACGATTCGCTCGAGCCGGGCGCGGGCCGCGCCTCGAAGCAGCACAACCGCGCCCGCGGGGTGCCTGACGAGGTGAATCACGTCGGCGATCGCGCCGACCGCGAAGAGATCGTCAGCCGACACGTCGCCGCTGCCCGCCGTCTTGCGCGTGAAGACCGCGACCGCAGCGTCGGGCTTGGATGCGAGCTCCTCGGCCAGCGTGGCGTTCCGAAGCTCGATCTGCACGACAGTCCCGGGGAAAAGGACCGCGTCGGGGACAGACAAAAGGAGCAGCTCTTCCGGACCATGGGGACCCGAAGGCTGCGTAGACTCGAGGGGCGTTTCGTTGGGCATGGTCTTCTTCCGCTTGAGAACGACGTCGACCCGTCCGGGGTGTGCATCAGCGCACGCCCCTTTGGCGTTCAGGCGGGAACACGAGCGCCGGGAGACTCGGCCACCCGAATCAGGTCCGTTTCGGCTCGTGCCACCTGGAGAATACGGTAATCACGGGTTCGAGGCGTGCCAGTGTCATGGTTCCGGCAGGCCCGAGCCCGGGGAGCAAGCGAGCCGACGCGGCGCTCGTTCCGGCCTGGAGCCAGCCTGGAACAAGCGCGCTCAGTGCGCGCTCTCGCCCACCGTGTCGTCGATTGCTGCCAGGGCTACCGCGAGCTCGCCCTCGTCGGTCGGGTCGGCTGCGCGCTGGATGGCGACCCGCACCTGGGGCGAGGCGATCCGCGCGGCGGCTTCTCGCAGGCGGGCGCGCTCCTCGGGCGTCGCCACGGCGCCGACCACGACGGCGGCGGCCGCGCGCTCGGACCCGGTCGCTCCCGGGTCATCCATGACTCGCCAGAGGGCGTCGCCGACGAGCCCGGCCACACGGTACGACCCGCGGCCCGCCAGGGCGCGAAGCCGCGCGAGCCACGCCTGGACGTTCGGCCCGTCGCGGCGGAGCTGTTGACGCACGGGCTCCGAGCGCACGCCGATCGACGCCATCGACGACTGGATCTGCTCGACCGCAGCCTCGGCCGCGGCGGGCCGAAGCCTGTGGATGATGGTGCCGTGCGTCCGCGTGCGCATCACCACCTTTCCGAGCTCCTCGACCACCGCCGATTCGATGTCGCAAAAGGGAACGAACCGGCTCCGCACTGGGCCGGCGAGCAGCACTCCGTCGGAGCCGATCGTCATCTCGAACCGGGTGATCAAGAAGAGGGTGGCCGCCGCCAGGAGCGACGTCGCGACGAACGGGAGGTCCGCGGGCCGCCCGTGGCCGAGGAGACCGTGCGCCATGAGCTGCCCCGCGACGCCGCCGCCGATGAGAGCCGCGTGCGACGCCGACGAGAAGCGAACGAGCGCCTGCGACGGGTCGCGCGACAGCGCTCGAAGGAGCGCGTGGGCCTCGGTGTCATCGCGCGCTTCGAGACGTACGGCCGGACGAAGCCCGCGGTCGAGGTACACGGTGCTCCCTTCGGGACCGCGCTCGATCCAGCCCGATCGGATGGTGTCGCCGGGAGCGACGATCTCGCCGCCGGCGCGAACGCCGACCGCGTCGAGCGAGGCCGACACCCGGCACACGCTGCCTTCGAGGCCGAGGAGCGCGAGCGCCCCGCCGACGGTCACGAGCCCCACGAACCAGAGGAGGCGCGCGTCGCCGTGGCTGGCGACGGCGATCGCAAACCCCGCGAGCGCGATGCCGACCCCCACGTTCCGCATGACGTGCGAGCGGCGGAGGAGAACCGCGTCGACTCGCTCCGGAACGCCCATACCTCCTAGTCTTAGCCCTCGGACGACGCCGGGCTACCCATCTCGCGGCCGACTGCCGTCGCCGGCGCCGGCCTCTCGCGTCGCGGGCGGGCTAAGGCCACGAAACGAAGTGGATCGTCTCCTCGTCGAGGCCACGCGTCACGATGTCTTGCCCGCCGGTCTTGACGTGCTCGCGAACATCTACGGAATGCATCGGCGGCCCGAGTATTTCCCGGAACCGGAGCGATGCGTTCCCGAGCGGTTCGAGCCCGCGGCGGTGTGAAGAAGCTCCCTCGAGGCGCCTGCCTTCCGTTCGGGGCCGGCGCACGCATCTGCATCGGCAGCAGCTCGCGCTCATGGAAGGGCAGCTCATTCTCGCGACCCTGGCGCAGCGCGTCGAGCTCGCCCTCGACACCGCCGAGCCCATCGCCGCGGATCCTCTGGTCACGTTGCGCCCGAGGGGGGGCGTGCCGATGCGCGTCTCGAGGCGCGCGGTCGCGCCCGCGACCGCTGACTAGCGGCGGCGCAGCCGTCCGCGTCCTGGCTAACGGCGGCGCAGCCGTCCGCGTCCTGGCTAGCGGCGGCGCAGCCGTCCGCGTCCTGGCTAGCGGCGGCGCAGCCGTCCGCGTCCTG
>CALFNG010000414.1 GCA_937902985.1 uncultured Myxococcales bacterium | reverse complement strand
CGGGCTCCGGCCTTGGCGTGGCTCGATCCGCTACCCCCACCTTCGACGAAGAGCGGCATTTCCATCGGAAGGCCTGCAGCCGCTGCACCTCTCGGTCGAAGCGCTCGCGTCCCCAGGAGAGCGTGCTCGCGAAGTCGGTGGCGCTCTTCCGCTCGATACGCGCCACGTCGACGAGGGCCGGCGTCGAGTAATCCGCCTCCTTCATCATTCGGCGCTCGACCACCACGCCGTCTGGGAATGGGGGGATCGCCTGCGCGCGCGTGTCGGCGAGGATGATGAACGGCGCCCTCATCGCGCACCTCGAGTCACGATCGTCAGCTTCGAGCGGGCCCGCGTGATCGCGGTATAGGCCCACGTTCGCCAGTCCGCGTGCCACTGCGGCATGTCCGTGACGACGATGACGTGCTTGAACCCCGAGCCTTGCGCCTTGTGAACCGTGAGCGCGTATCCGAAGTCGAGTAGCTGGCCGACCTGTCCCATCCGCTCGACGTGGATCCCTGCGTTCGCGAGATCCTCGACGGTCGAGAAGGTGCCGTCGCGCCCGAACTGCGCCGCGAGCGCGCGAACGTGGCGCGGGTACCGATCGCCTTCGAAGGCGACTGGAAAGCGCAGACGCCAAGGCTCGTCGTCATCCTCGGTCGCGTCTGCCCGCACGATGCCCCGCAGGCCGTTCGCCACCACGGCGTCGGCACCGGCGCGCCAGTTCTTGAGGTTCACGACGATCTCGCCGGCGCGAGGAAGGCCAGGGGGCTCGCCAAGACGAAGCGCGCGGATCCGGCCGTTGAGCGCGTTGCGTGTCCGGTTCATCCAGCATACGAGCGCGGTCTCGAGGAGCTCCTCGGGCGAGCGGTGAGCACCGAACGCGTCCCGCATGATGGACGGTCGGGTCGGGGACCGGCGCGGTGGTGTCCAGGAGGGCCCAGCTGTTTCCGTCCCTTTCGGTTGACGGTGCCTCACTCGCCGCTCCATCACTCCGTCTCCGGCCCCCGCCACATCGAACCGGACAGGCGGATTTCCCGCATCCGGCTCACCGCGAAGGCGTCATCCATTGGGGTTATGAATCCGTTCGGCTGCCGCGCGCTTTCGCGCTCGCGTACAGGAGGCGGTAGTCCCCGAAGAGACCCACGACCCGTACACGATTTCGCTACTCCACCGCTTCCAGCCGAAGCCCGTGCGCTTGCTCTTCTTGGCCGCGAATCGCCTCACCTTGCGTTCGACATGGTACTTCACCTTGTTGAACGCCTGACTCGAATTGCCGACGCGAAAGTAGTTCACCCATCCGCGGACGATCAGGTTCACCTGCGCGACGGCCGCCTGCATGGGCAGGTGTCGACCATGGCGAAGCGTGTCCCTCACCTTCCGCAGCACGGAGGTGACCTTCTTCGGTCGAGGAGTCACGCAAGGGTACCACCACCCAGTCTTCTTGCTCGGTACCCACCGAAACTCGAATCCCAGGAACGCGAAGACGGCGCGGTCGTCCGTGATCGTGACGATGCGCGTCTTCTCCGTGTTGAGCGACACGCCGATCGCCTCCGCCTCGCGGCGGATGCGCTCCAGCGCTCGGTCGGCCCACGCCCGCCCCTTCGCGGAGTCGGGCGCGAGGACGACCATGTCGTCGAGGTATCTCGCGTAGGTGATGAAGCCGCTACCCCGATCGAGCATGTGATCAAGATCGTTCAGCGCGAGGTTCGCGAGAAGTGGCGACAACGGAGAGCCTTGCGGCACGCCCCTGTCACCCGTGCTCTTCAGGAACTGCTTCACCATCGCGAGCACCTTGCCGTCGACTACCCGCCGCGCGACCTTCGCCAGCATCCGGTCGTGCCGGATGGTGTCGAAGTATCGCGACAGGTCGACATCGACGACGCGGTGCCTGCGCTGGCGCAGCCCCGTTCGCACCTTCTCGATCGCCTGATGCGCCGAGCGTTTCGGACGTGCCCCGAAGGAGCTGTCCGAAAAGTCGGCCTCGAAGATCGGTTCCAGAATCAGCCGGAGCGCGCCTTGGACCACCCGATCTCGGATCGCGGGGATCGAGATCACGCGGACCTTGCCGCCCTCCTTCGGAATCTCTCTTCGTCGATACGGCCTGGGACGGTACGTGCCGGTGCGCAGTTCGGCGGCGAGCTCCGTCAGGAGTTCGCCGCAGCCGCGCTCCTCGATCGCCTCGAACGTCTCGCCGTCGGACCCGGGGGCGCCGCCGTTGCGCTTCGCCTCCAGGTACGCCGCTTCGAGCGTGTCGAGCTTCACGAGATGGACGTGCAGTCCCCAAAAGCGATGCGCCGGGGCGGATTTCGCCCGATGGCCTATCTTCGCACGAAGCTCCTGCAGATTGATGGTGGGCTTTGTCATCCCGCTCCTGCCTCGCCTCTTGCTCCGAGTGCCTCCGGCAGGGCCCCTTCGCTCCACGGGCATTGCCCCGCTTCATCGCTACTACGGACCCATCCGTCGGGCTCTCGCCTTTTCCTGCAGCAGTAAGACGGGCCGCGGTGGCGTCGAACGCTACTGCGGGTCCGGGGATTCGGCTGGCGCGGTTGCGCCCGGCGCGGCGGTCGACGGAGGTGCCTGCTTCGGCAGGTTCGCGACGTTCACTGTCACGCGACCGGTCTGCAGGATGTCGGTGAGCCTCTGCACTCCGGCACGCAGGTCGACGAGGCTGCCCTTCAGACCATCAAGCCTGGCCTCGTCCTGACCACAGGTGAAGCTGCAGGTTCACGCTCCGACTTCAGGGTCGGTGACGCTAGAACGACGGGAGCCGACGGCCGATCAGTGATGACCGAACAATGGCCACAAGTTGTAAATCGCATTCGTAACCGCCAATATTGCTCCCAAGGAACCGACAATATAGTGGAGCAACACCCAGTGGTCATGTAATTTGAACGGGGACAGGGCACCGACCTTCCTTGCGGCGACTTCTTCAACCGTTTGCTCGCCCTTCTCCAGTTTAGGCAAGACCTTGTCTCTGTAGCCGTCGGCCGTGGCAAGATATCGGTATATTCTCTCGTGATACACTTGGCTGAACGACCCACCGAAGAAGCCTAAGAGGGGAACGAACAGCTCCGCGGGCAGTCGCTCGAGGGACAGTATGTTACCGCCGACACCAACGAGTGTCACGACGCCTATCGAAATGGCGACGATGATGCTGGCGGTTTGCGCACGAACGGCCTGATGACTCCGCGCGTGCGCGAAATTCTCCTGATAGATTCGAAGCCATACCTCTTTGTCGTCCATGGTCCCTTCTCCCGCTTGAGTTTCTTGGAACGTGGCTTGCTGACGGTTGCGTTGGCGCTGGCCCCCGTCAAGAGCGGGCGACGCGACGGGCGCAATGGCTCCGATTGGGCTGGGGTCGTCTGGCATCGGTCGGGGCACGGTACGTACGTCCGCTCTCAGCACGTCGCCCGTCACGACTGATTGTTGGTGTCTACGAGATCCGCCCGGCAGGGGATTGGCCCCATGGCTCCGTCCGGAGTCGAGCGATCCGATCGATCGCCCGCGCCCGCGCCATCTGCTCTGTCGTTTGCTCGTTCAGGCGGAGCGCATCGAATGCAGCGATCGCCGCGACAAGCCGGGTCGCCGCAGCGTCACGGATCTTCGCGACGACGGGCGACTTCGCTGCGAGCTCCCACTCTAAAAAGTTGAGCAGGTCCTGCGCCGACGGCGATGTCACCCCGGCCGCGCGCGTCGCCTCGTGCGACAGGTACGCGTCTCGTGTGGCCGTCATGTCGAGAGCGAGCGCGAGGAGACACACGCTGCCCGCTCCGAATCGGAAGGCCTCGCGCAACTTCACCTCGACGGCCGAGCGCTCGCCCTTCGCCTTCCGCTCCTCGGACGACCGCACGTCGCGCCATTCGAAGCGACGAGGCGTGAAGGCCAGCGCCAGCACGCCCCGATCCTCCGCGGAGAGCGACAGCAGGAGCCGCTCGACCCGAGTTTTCTTCTGCACCGCAGCGCGGAACACGGGGTCCCGAGGTCGCATGTGGGCCGCGTACGATGCCTCGGAGTCGAAGACGTGCCCCTTCACGTCGGACCGGTAGTCGATGCCCCGGACGCCGATCGCCGAGTCGAGCTCGCAGAAGTAGGCCTCGAGCTCGGAGATCGCGAAGGGGAACTCGGCGGCGGGCGCCGGGCCCGTCACGCTTCTGCGGCCCGTCGAGCGGATTGCTCCGCGCGCGCCGCAGCAAGGTCGCGCTCGTTCGAAGCCCGCCACTTGGCCTTGCCCGGATCGTCGACCGACTTCTGCAGCGCGTTCGCGTACCAGGTCAGATCCTCGTCATCGACGTCAGAGAGCCGCTGCCCCTGGCTCCGCCCGAACCTCATGACCGCGCCATCCGTTGCTTCGCGCTCACGCGGGGCGGTGCGCTCCTCGGGCTCGATCAGTGCGCGAAGATCGACGTCGCGGCCATCGAGACGGATCGCGTTCAGCTCTTCGCGGAGGCGCTCGCGATGTACCGCGCCGGCAAGCCTTGGTGGATCGACGATCCGTCGGTGCTCGCCCTCGCAAAAGAGCAGACGGAGAGGCGCGAGATCATCGACCCGTGGGAAGAGAAACTACGGGAATGGGCAAGGGGCATCGCCGTGGGCACGACCCTGCCCCGCGGCGAGGCGGGCGTCACGACGGCCGGCGCGCTTGAGCACCTGCTGGTCCCGATCGAGCGCCAGACGGACCGTGAAGCGGGACGAGTCGGCACGATCCTGAAACGGCTCGGGATGAAGGACTGTCGCCCCCGCGACCGAGAACCCGAGCGCCAAGCTGATGCGCGAGGCGAGACCTATCAGCGCCCGCGCCTCCATCGATGGACGAACCCCGATGCCGAGCCGACCGACGACGAGGGATGAGGGCGCGTGGCGCCCTCGGACCGACCCCTCTATGCGCTGGGTGTGGGTTCGAGGTCCCAGTAGCGCGCGAGAAGGCTGCCGCCTGGATAGTACGGTGCCTGCGGCGCCAGCCGCTCAAGTTCGGCGGCAATTTGCTTCCATCGAAGCAGATGGTCGATTCGTAGGCTCGGGAAGCAGCGCATCGCGTACGCGAAGCTCGTGGCCCACCAGCGCGCGTCATCGATGCGCCCGTCAGCCATGTGACGCTCGGCCCGATCGAGGCCAGGACCGATGGCCTCGGGTAGCTGGATCCAGTGACCATCGATCGAGTAAAGCACTTGGCTCATGGTCAGTTGGTCGGTGGTCATGTGTGAGACTAGCTCCGCTCGCGCCTGGTCATCAATCTGGCCGTGCGCCGCCCTGGCTACTTCGGCTGAGCCGACTTTTCGGGCATGCTTCCGACTTTCCGGGCAAGCGAGACTTGCCGGGCAAAGCCCGTGACGGCCACGATCAATATCGGCACTGGTCAGATCGACTTCGTGGTCGCCCCGCTTCCGTCGGGCGTTGCGCCCATGCGACCTATTACGACGCCGCTCGCGGACGGCGATCGCTTCGTCGTGGACGAGCAGCAGGAGCTTCACCCGGGCATGTCCCGCGTCGTCGGCCCGTTCGATCCTGCGTCGGGTGCACTCGTCGACTTCTTCACGGACGGGAACCCGGTCCGATATCGCGCCGAATGCCGCTCGACGATCGAGCAGACCTTCGGCCGCGCCGTTCCCTTCGGCCAGCCCCCCGTTCTTTCGCTGGCGTCACCTACGACGTCGGGTGCAATCCGCGGCCGGGCGACACAGGTGGTCGTTCTCCCCTGCCATTGGTACCACCGCCTTCGGAGCGAGCGCGGGCCGAGGCGTCACCGCCCTTTTCCGCGCGTCGGCGTCACGATCGATTCGCCGCAGCCTCGGTACCGATGGCGCTCGACCCTAAACGCACGTCGCTATCGGATGGCTCAAAATTGAACTGATTTGAAATGTCCGCAAAATTACTCAAATCGACATCAGCCGTAATGCCGGCGAACTGCTGTCGCAATTCCGACTCACGGGCGACGTCCGCCTCCGTCCAATGAGTAACTCGCACAAGGCGCTGCCAGTCTTCAGCAGTGAAGCTCCGGCCGTACTTTGCCCACGCGGACCGCGCGCCAGCACCCCTCGCCATGGCAATGTCGCGCGTCAGACTGTCACCAATGTAAAGCGTTTCGGACGGCAGTACGCCCCGCTCGTCGATAATGGTCCGCAATATATCCGGCGCCGGCTTCAGTTGTTCGCTATTCAAAACATGAATACCATGATTCGGAAGGCGAACCTTCGCTCGGGCAGGGTCGGGATGTCCCGGTCCATGTGTCGCCGTGGCGTAAAGCGCTTTCAGGAATGGAGAGATAGATAGAGAGTTCAGTCGAAACAATGCGTTTACTACCGGAGCCTCCGTATGGGCCACGATTTCGCAACGTAGACCAGCCAAGGTGCGTAGACCCTCAATCACACCCGGGTACGCCTTCAACGTCTCCTTGCGAACGCGATTGAAAGCGTGAAAAGCGGGATCCAGAAATGCGACTCGCTCCTGAGTCGATTTTCCAGACAGACGGTCTTCGACAACCTTTGTCTCTAGGAGTGCGAACGGCTGCTCCGACGTCCCGTAACGGACGTGCACTTCCTGGAGATCGTCGAGCAGGCGCTCACGGTCAACCTGAAGCAACTCAACCGCCTCGTCGACCATGGCGTAGAAAGAAGGGACGAAGAACGAGACCCAGTCGTAGAGGGTGTTGTCCAAGTCCGTGACGACGAGTCGGATCGTTGGTTTCATCCCTGGGTCTCCCAGTCCCCCAATGTAAGCTGACCTGAGTCAGCGAGCAAGCCGAAGCGTGCGAAGGCGGTGTGGAACAGGTCGAAGGAGCCGCCGTTTTGACTGCGATACATGTGAACGGCGAGCCCCATGGTGGAGAACTCTAAGACGCTAAAATAATTGAAATTGGACTCCACGTCCGTTGAGCCTGCACTGCCTCCGCCGACGACAGATACGTCGCCCAGCGACCATGATTGCTCTGCGCGCTCTGGCAGACGATAGACACCGGACCGCCAAAGAAACGCCCGATGGCGGTGACCGTGGAGTGCTAGATGTACACCAAAATTGGCCGCTTTACGCTGAATGCGTGCCGCGTCGACCGCTATCCCGAAGCCCTTGCCGTACCCATCAGGTGATTCCAGATCTTCTGTATGAACAAGGTGATGATGGATCGCGAGCAGTCTAAATGTCAACGTGGACTTGTCCTTCCATCCGAGACTGGTCGCAACTGTTTCAAATGCATATTCGTCAATTCTGCCCATGCCGGCCAAGAAGTTTTTTCCAGTCGCGAGAGAGCTAGAATTCAGACCGCAAACGTCCAGAACGAGACCAATAGGTAAGACCAATCTTCGCCCCATAGACATGGTCGCATTCGAATCATGACGGTAAAAAGTAGAATAGAATTCGCGATAATTCTTGGACGCCTCCTCCGGAGCCAGTTCTACGTCGGCACCATCTTCGTATGTCTCTTTCTTAGACCACTGAATGTCGTGGTTGCCGGGCACCAGAACAAATTGGTCTTGAGCGATATCGAGGCGCCCGGTCAGCTTGCTGAGGCCGGTGTGAGCTTCGGCGAACTCATCGGCCGTGCCGACAAAGCTGAAGTCGCCCGTGGCGATCACCGCGCCGATTTGAATGTTATCTCGATCGAGAGCTATACTGATTGCGTCCGCCAACGTTGTCCCTGATTTGGCCGTCTCGCTCTCGAGGCGCCATGAGTGCTGTTTACGCGCTCTTCGTCGAAGGTGGGGGTAGCGGATCGAGCCACGCCAAGGCCGGAGCCCG
>CALFNG010000413.1 GCA_937902985.1 uncultured Myxococcales bacterium | reverse complement strand
CGTTCGCCTCCGCTCGTGACGATCGAATCTCTACGGATCCGCACGATCGTCAACACCACGTGAAGCAAGACGACAGCACGGCCCCTTTTACGGGGAGCACGTCCCGCACGTGAGCGTCCCGGTAAGCGGGAGACGCAGGGGCTGAATAGCGGCTACGGAGTAATCCGAGGTCGCCCTCGCGCGGAACGCGGCTGCCCGCACAAGTGCGAGATCGCTTCCACCCGCGAGCGCTCGCCCGTCCCGCCGTAAGCGTCCGACGTGGGGCGTCGCCGAGCGAGGGTCGGGGTGTGTCAGCCTGATGGGCCGTGCGGTTTCCACCGGTCTGGAAGCAGCATCGTCGATGCGCGCGTCGGGGTGGGTCTGCACGCGCATGAGAACGTCCTCGAGATACGCGAGGGAGTTGACGCCCTGGCGCTCGGCGGTCTGCACGAGCGAGTAAAGGACCGAGAAGTTTCGGGCCGCGTGCTCGTTGCCGAAGAGAGCGAATTCTTCCTCGCCAGGGCGACGATTCGCAGCGCGGACTCGCTGGCGTTGTTGTGTGCGCCTTGCGAAGGCGTGCACTCCCTGCGGGGGGAAGAGACCCCGCCCGGCAAACTGTCGCTCCAGCCGGAAGCACTCGGGGCGGCTCACGAGGTAACGACATGATCTGAAGCACTCCGAGAAAACGGCCCCTTCTGGGGGTCAGCGACCGCGCGGGCCGCAACATTCTGTGAACACTGAGCAGGCAGCCGCTCGATGAACTCGAACTGAACGAAGTTCTTCGCAAGCATTTGGTGCCCACCTCGAGCGTTGAGGGCCGCAAGTGCTGCCTCGCGATCCTTCAGCAAGCGGCTCACGTACTCCCGGTAGTCGCGGAAGACGTCGTGAGGGACGGCGTGCTGACCAAGGAACGCAACCCACTCCCTCAGCCCGATCACGACGTACCCGTGCTTGGCGGCGTCCTTGTCGATGCCGAAGTGGAAGCCCGTCTTGAAGTAGATGAGGACGACCTCGCTCGAGCGCTTGCCCGCGACGTCCTTGTACTTCTGAAGTTGCCCGGAATGCTGGCTCGTGTCCGTCTTGTCTTCGATGACGAAGACGACTCGGCGGCCCGCAACGTCGGCCTCGAACAGGATGTCGATGTGATCGGCCTGTTGCTCCGGCGCCGCCAAGAGCCGCACGTCCTCTGGACCGACCTGCTGGTTGCGGGCCATACCCCAGAGCCACGCGATGAACGCACGGCCGACCGTCTGCAGCTTCGCGTCATCCTCGTAGCGCGCCTGGGCGATGAGCCAGCACAGGAAGGCATCCTGGGACAGCTCGGAGGTGGCGAAGTCGAAGAGGTTCGGGCGAGTCATGCGCAGCCTGACGTCAACAGTCAGCCGGTGAGCATGCCACGCCGCTCCGCCAACTCCGGCGTCGAGACCAGAAGGGGCGACGAATCCAGGCAGCGGTAGGTCACGCGGGGACCGGGCAGGAGCCTGCGCCAGATCGTATCCATGTCGCTTCCGAACGCGCGGAGACCAGGCGTCGTGATCGCCTGCAGCTCGGCGTTCTGCACCGGAACGACGTCGAGGAGAACGGCACGATCGATCCCGTGCTCCCCGGCCTCGACCATGCCAGCAGCCAGCAGAGCTTGCCGGAAGAGTTGGTAGTGCGGCTCATGGAGGAAGGCGTCGATCGGTGGACTCGGAGGTTCAGGGCGAGCTTGAAAACAAGGGTTACCGGAGAGGCTCAAATCGGCGGTTTCGAAACATCGAGCCTTCCGGTCGACCGGTCTACTGGTCGTTCACGTTCAGGGTGCCCACGACAACCGTCTGGGATGGATACTCGAACGGCACGCGAACACACGTGGGGTTCGTGCAGTCGGCGAACCGTCGCCCCCCCCTCGAGAGCCTGAGCGTCCGAGAACGGCAGCGTGGTGATGGTAAACGGACCGCCGCCCGGTGCGACCACGACGGGTCCCGACGTGAAGCGCTCAGAGGGCGGCAGACGCGCCAGCGGTCCACGTCCATCCCCACCTGCGTCGACAAGCCCCCGATGACCTGCGCCAACGAGAACGAGCGCTGCTCCGCGGCCTCGGACTGCTGCGTCTCGGGCGACTCGTGCATCAATGGCCGGTGCTCCCAGCCGCCGCCCCTGCTGCAGTGAAGCACCGCGAGCGAACGGATCGGACCGTCGCTGGCCATGTGTAGGCGTGGGCCGTCTGCTGATCTTCGGCGTTGCGGGTATGCTCGCAGGGGGCTGCGGCACGTCCCGGGAGGCACCTCGAGACGCTGGCGGCGCCGCCCTGGACCGAGCGGTCGATGACGCCTCGGTGGACCAGCCGGTCGGGGACGCTGCCCTGGACCTGAGCGTCGAAGCCACAAGCGCGCCGAACTGCCCTGCCTCGATCGCTGAGCTCTGCGCCGAAGTGTTCGCCTGCCCCACCACCTGGACCAGCGCGCAGCAGACCTGCACCCATAGCCCCCTCGCCAGGATCGCGACGTCGTGCGGCGGCTACGACGTCCTGTCGCAGCCAGGGCTGCCCGATACGGGAAGCACGACGTTTTACTTCGATCAGGTCTCGGGCGACCTGGTGGGGGTCGTCGAGAGCGCTGGCTCCGTTCCGCCGCCCGACACGAACTCCACGGTCTGCACGATCCCGAGCAGCTTCAGCGCCCCGATCTGCAAGCCTGCCGTGTGCCCGCAAGCCCTGGCGACGACCCCCATCGCGGGTCTCACGGCGGGGACGTGGACGTGGGTGCCGTTCCCCCAGGCCTTCTGCCGCGACGGGTCCTTCACGGGCGTCGGGGTCAACCTCGGAACCGCGAACCGCTTGGTGATCTTCCTCGAGGGCGGCGGCGCATGCTTCAACGGGGCGACGTGCGCCGGGAATCCGCCAAGCTTCGGCTCGGCCGACTTGCAGAGCCGCGCCGCGAGCACGATGGATGAGATCGGCCTCGGCGTCGGCATCCTCGACCGCACCCGCCCGGCCAACCCCGTCAAGGACTGGACCTTCGTCTACGTCCCGTACTGCACCGGCGATCTGCACGCGGGAAACAACGTCGCGACCGCCGGCGACGCCGGTGGTTCGCCGCAGCACTTCGTCGGTTACGCGAACATGGGCGTCTACCTCGATCGCCTCGTGCCCACGTTCCCCAGCGTCACGCAGGTCCTCCTGACCGGCATCAGCGCCGGCGGGTTCGGCGCGGCGTTCAACTACGCCCAGGTGGCGAGGGCCTTCGGGTCGGCGCCGGTGACCCTGCTCGACGACTCGGGGCCGTTCATGCAGGACCCGTATTTCGCTAGCTGCCTGCAGAACGAGCTCCGCGCCCTCTGGGGCCTCGACGGCACCGTGCTCGCGGACTGCGGCAGCGGTTGCGCGACGCCGGGCAGCGTCTTCCTCGACGCCGTCGAGCACCTGACCGCATTGTATCCGAAGGTCGCCTTCGGCCTCGCCGACTCGACCGACGACGCCACGATCACGACCTTCTACGGCTGGGGAATGAGCAGCTGCACCGGAACGGGGCCGCTGACGGAGGCGACCTTCACCGCGGGCCTGCTCGACATCCGCGCCCAGCTCGCGTCGCAACCGAACTTCGGCGAGTTCGTCTTCGCAGGGGCGGACCACACCACGATCCAGAGCGCCGCCTTCTACACGCGCGTCTCGGGAGCCGTCGACGGGGGAGCCGGGGACGGCGGTGTCCAGGCCGACGGCGGCCCGGGAGGGCTCATGACCGACTGGGTGGCGGGGCTGCTCGACGGCGGGGCAACGAATACGGGTCCGTGAGAGGTGGGTGAGAGAGCTCGAGCGCCATGAGAACGTCGGCGCGCCCCGGGGTAGCGCGCGTCGCACAAGTCGCGCACGACGCGCCCGACCGCCCGGCGCGCTCCGGGACTACACCCCAACGACACGAAGCGCTTTGTCAGCTCGCCGATGTACGGGACGCGTCGCGGCACTCGTCAGTCTGCTCCGGAAGCTCGCCCGTCTCGGCCCAACGATCTAGCTCCTCGCGCGTCAGCGCCCGGGTCTCGCCACGTTCGGCTGCCTGGATGCCCTAGATCCGGTGCTCGGATTTGCGCGCAGGGGGTTCGGCATCGTGGAAGCGACAAGCTGAGCGCGCACGGCATCGTTTGATCTGCTACGCCACCCGAGGCGACGACCTCAGCAAAACCGGGGGGAGAGACTTCATGATGAGCTTCGGTGGCGGCTTGCGTCTCATGTTGCCGGCTCTCGCCGGGTTGGTTGCGTGCGGCGGCTCGGCGGTGATCGTCGAGGCCGGCGACGGCGGAGGCGTGGCCTCGTGCACAAACAACTGTTCGGCGGCCCAGGTCGCGGACTCGTGCGCTTCGTGGTGCGACAAGTTTACGCGGGCGAGCTGCCCCGGGACCACCACCGACCCGACGTGCGCCACCCACTGCGCGAACCTCTCTTCGATGGTCCCCGCGTGCGGGGGGGCCTTGATCGCCTTTCTGCGTTGCACAGGTCCGGTGCAGCCCACATGCAGCGGCGCGGGAACCGTCTTCTCCGGATGCGAGGCCCAGGAGCAGGCCGTCAACGACTGCATCGTGGACGCAGGGGGCCCAGGCAATGTCGCGACCCCTCCCTCCGAGGGTGGTCCCGGGTCACCGGGCGGCGCACCCGGCTCGGCCTGCGCCCCCGCCACTGTCTGCCCGGCCATCCCCAGGCCGACAGGCACATCCACTTGCTCGGGAGGCGGGGGCGGCGGTCCCAACGGCCCGGTGTCGCAGACCACGTGCCAAGACCGGGCGGGCAACATGTGGCAAGCGAGCTGCGTCGGCTCTACCTGCACATGCTCCTATAACGGCGGCTGGGCCTGCATGTGCACGACCAGCGGACCTGCGTGCGCCTCGTGCTGCCCGGGGGCGAGCTGACGCGACGCCTCGCTTGGCCGTAGATCCCGGTTGCACAAAGATGCACACCACTTTGCACACCACCTGGGGGTCACGACGTGGACGCCCCGGTACCCGCCAGTAACGATTTTCTCGGGAAAAGAACCGCTCCGTACCTCTCAGAAACGCCTGTCGTCACGCTGATACGGTAGGGCTCGCGCCCGGTCACCAGCCGCTTGGGCACCCGGTGATGCACTCGTAGAAGTAGCTCCAAGCATAAGCGCGGAAGGGTTCGCCAGTCCCCGTCAGCCCCATCCGGCTAGCGCATTGCGCCGTGCTAGCGTGCCAGACGACCATGTGGCGCCGGCTCTGGCCGCTGTTCGACCGTGGAATCGTGTGGCGCCTGACGCCGCATCGCGAACCGCGACGTCGCGCCATGCAGGCCGGAGCGCGGCTCGCCGAGCGGGGCAAGCTCCAGCCGGGCGAGCGAGTGTGGGTCGTAGGCTGCGAGGGAGTGTTCCCGTTCACTTGCCGCTCCGGGGTGCACCAGGCGCTCGCCGCACGTTCCGTCGGGGAAGCGTGGGCGCGGCTCGAGTGCCAAGGCTGGTATCTCGAGCGGACGCGACGTGCCGTGGGAACCAAAGGACGTCCGGTCTGCCCCGAGTGCCTTCTCTGGTGGATGGAGTTCGCGCTCGACAGCCGCGAGTTCGACGAGCGCGACCTCGTCTGGTCCCGGTGAAGGTGAGCGCGAGCGATCTGCCGACCGCGGCGCGCGCTCCGTGCGCTCGTAGCGGAGCAGGACGACACCGCCTGGGAAGGTCATCGTTTCGAGCAGCCGCAGGCCCCCGTCGCGTTGGCGCGGCTCGGCAGGATGGGCGATTCTCTTGGTCATGGGCGTGAGTGCCTGGTCTTTCTTGCGGCCGCGACCGGGTGAGCTGCACCCACTCGCACAGCGCACCGCGGAAGCCTTCATCTCCGAGGGAGGGCGGATGCCGGCCGACGCGGAGGGCTTCGTGCGGTACGCGCAAGTGATCGTGAGGTTCCGTGATCGCCACGCCGTCGAGGTGTTGCGCGTCGGCTTCTTCCAATACCGCGCGCTCCCGGACGGCTCGCTCGACCGCCAGCATTTCGACGAGATCATGGCCGTCGCGCCTGAGGCGGCCTTTGGGTGGCTGGGGGGCTCCAAGGCTCGACCAGGCGTGATCGAGGCGGAGGACAAGTTCGCGAAGCGTCGACTGGAGCACTTGAGCCAATGGAAGCCGACCAACGCGGAGCTCGTGAAGCTCCGCGAGCTTGTGAACCGCAAGGCGGGTCGCAAGATCATGTAGCCACGCGGCGATCTCCCGCGCGGGGCGTGTTCGAAGGCGTTCGTCTTCTGATCATCCCCCCGAGACCTCAGGCGCGGTGTTCGGGCGAGACAGGGGGCAACAGAGATCCAGTCCCGTGGGCACGACCAAGGCTCAATGCACCGCCGGTCCGCCCATCTCCACCGGCACCGGCTCCATCATCCCCTCGGCCCACTCGGTCTTCTGCCAGTTGTGGATGAACACCTCCTCGGTCTTGCAGACCATGCAGTGCGCGAGGATGCCATCGTCGGCGGTCTTCACGACCCACATGAGCCCGGAGCATGGCTTGCCCTTCGGACGACGCCTGCACTCGACGAGGGTCTCGCGCGTCTCGTGCTTCTGGAGCTCGCCGCCGTACTCGATGAACCGCGCGATGCGCAGCATCCGGCGGTACAGGAGGGGCTTGTCGACCAGGAAATGACCGTCCTCGGTGAGCCAGTGCCACGGGTCGACGGTGAGCATGGGCGTCGTCTACCACGACCTCGACGACGTCCGCCGGTCACGTCGGCTTCACCTGCCGTTGCCACGATGGGACCTTCTGCGCTCCGCGACGTTGGCCTCCGAGTTGATGGCAGCACGGGCCCGCTGTGCGCGCAGTCCGTCGTGATGCCCACCGCGATCCCGGTGTGAACGGAGCATCAAAGGGACAAGCGGCGCGCGGCGACTACGCGAGAACGCTCATGTGGCCACCGGCGATCTGCCAGCGCCCCCCCTCTGAAATCCAGACCCTCGTGTAGCGCAGGACGGCCGAGGTGGGCTTGCCTGCGATGACAGCGGCAGCATCCATCTTCACGCTCGTGATCGCGCCGCCGGGGATGGCCCGGACACGGAACTCCAGTGGGTCCAGCTTGGTAATCCTCAGCGCCCCGGATCGGTGTTGCTCGAGGTCGGCGGCCTTCGTCTCCAACGAGCCGGCCAGGCCCGTGAATAGCAGGTCGTCCGCGATCAGGTCATCGAGCGCCTCGACGTCAGCGGAAAGCTGGGCCTTCCAGAGCCGCTCCTCCACGGCCCGAATCGTCGCTTCAATGTCGTCCATCCTGCGAAGCTAACGGGGCCTTCAGAGGCTCGCCATCCAAGGACCACCCGCCAACCGATCGAGCTACCCGCGCACACGGGGCGGCGCGCGGCTTACGCATGGCGCTACCGGTCCGTTGAGCGCTCTATGCTGAACCCGAGCGTTCCCCGTCCACACTCGATCATCTGCACGCAACGCTATCGAGCAGCGTGCAGGTTCCCATCAGCGCTGTGGTTCCTCCCGCTTTGCCAGTGGAGCTGAAGCACTCGGCGAATACATCGCATTCGGAACCGCATGGCTGGCCGTCCGAAGCGATCGCAGGGCATGTGCCCATCGCGGGCCCTCCATCGACCGAGGGCAGTGGCGGGCCGAACGCCGACCCGCCGCACGGGCCCACGAGGCACCGCGTTCGATAGCTGTCGCACGTTTGCCCGGGCGAAGCCCAGGTCACAGGTTGGCAGGTCCCCGATTCCGCGCAGCCGAACCGCACGATGGAGCCGGAGGGCGCGCACGGGCCGGGGACACAGCCGAGCCCAGGAGAGCAGTCGGAATCGCCCAGGCAGAATGAGCCCATGGCTCCAAGGGCGCAGGTCGCCATGCCCGGGTCACCGACACAGGAGAGTGGTGCGCTGCAGCCGCCCGGGTTGCCCGGTGGAGTCATCCCCTCCCCGCAAGACGCCCCGGCGTCACCGAGAGCCTGACAACGACCGGTCGTTGCGGAGCAGTAGAGGCCTGGTGGGCATATCTTCGAAAGGCCGTCGCAGGATGCTCCGGCATCGCCCTCGGCGATTGGGACACACGTATAGGTTGGTGTCGCCGCCGTCTCCATTCCGGCACCGATCAAGCACACTTGGCCGTTCGCGCAGCCGCCTGTGAAGTTCTGGTGCGCGCAAACCTGCCCGGTCTGAACAAACGGTGCACAGGTTCCACAGGTGGATGGACCGATGGGCCCCTCGGGGCTGAGGAACGCGGTTCCCTGGCACATCCCGCTTTGGCATTGCAGGCCCTCGTTGCATGGGGCCCCGCCAGGCAACGAGCCGTTGAAGTTGCAGGCCACCGGTGGGCCTTCGGGCAGCTCGCACGCGGAAAGGTCGAGCGCGGAGGCGCACGCCTCGACTGCTGCGATCGTCATTCCGCTGCCGGGCAGCGCGATGTCGTTGAGGCAGACCTGTACGAAGCGAGCGCGTTGCCGTGCGCCTTCACTTGCGGGGAGAAGGGGCCCGCCGCAACGCGAGTCCTGGGCGGCATAGTAGTGGAGGCAGGCCGAGGCTGCGGGACCGGCGTCGGCGAACGTGGCGATCTCGCTGCCCGTCTCCTCCTCCCCGGCGTCGACTTTGCTCGCCTGGTCGGAAACGACGCCGCTGCAGCCGAGTGAGAGAAACGCCCAGGCCAAGGCCAAGCACACTCCCACACGGAGGGTCTCGACGCGATTGCAGCTCCGGATCACGTTGCCTCTCAACGGGTAAGGCGCCGTCGCCTTCGAGGCCTCCATCGGGCCCACGCGAGCGCTCCCGCGGCAACGAGCGTCCAGCTCGTGCTCGCACCGTCAGAGCCAATGTGGCAACCCTCATGCCCGCCCGACGGGGGTGCCACCGGCGATTCCCCGGATGCCGCAGCATCGACCCCACTATCGGACGCGGTCGGCGAGGGTGCAGTCGGTGCGACGGGTCCGGACGCACCACCCCCGAATCCATTGTTAGGGACCTCCTGAACGAGATCGGAGTTCGGCGGGATGCAGATCATCGTGCATCCGGCATCAACGACGGGTGTTCCCGGAGGAGCCGCCAGTCCACCGCCGAAGGTCATCTGGCACCCGCACGTCCACGTCGAAGGACAGTCCGAGTCAGCGCTGCACGGACCGCTTTGCTGGGCAATGCACGAATTCCACGTGACCTTGGTGCACGTGCTGCCCGCATCACAGATGGCAGGAATGGCAGGAAACCCGGAGTCGGCCGGCGGCAGAAAGGGCGGCTTGGGCACCGCGCTGCACGGGATCACGCTGAGCGTCACGTACGGCGGTTCACTGGCATCCGGCTGCTGATCCTTTCCGCAGCTGACGGAACCGGTGAAGGTGTCGACCGGGCAGGTATATCCAGGCCCGCAGTCCGAGGCGGTGATGCACGGTGCATCCCACTGAGGAACGCAGGCGCCGCACGTGCCCCCGTCGGCCTGGGCGCAGACCGTCGCCACCTCGGCCGGCAGCGACTCGCCGTACCCTTCGAGATAGCAGGTCAGACCGGGGCCGCAGTCCGAGTTGCTCTGGCAAGGAAGCGATACGCACAGCCCCGCGGGGCCCGCGTCGGGCGCGACATTGGTTGGCTCGCAGTCGAACCCCTTCGGGCAGTCGGAGGCCACCGAGCACGGGCGTGCCTGGACCTGGCGCGACAGCAGCGCCGCGGCAACGAACGCGGACACCGCGAGAATCCAAGTTGTTTGGGTCTTCATTGCTCGCCCCCAGCCCGTTGAGTGTAGCAACCGTCTGCCCGTCCGCGAGCTCGAGAGGCAGCGGCGGCGAGTTGCGGGAGCCCCGACGAGCAGAAAGATGCACGCCACTTTGCACACCACCTGGGGGTCACGACGTGGACGTCTCGGTCGCTCGACCGCAAGCATTTCGACGAGATCATGGCCGTCGCGCCTGAGGCGGCCTTCGGGAGGCTGCGGGTTTCCAAGGCTCGACCAGGCGTGATCGAGGCGGAGGATAAGTTCGCGAAGCGTCGCCTGGAGCACTTGAGCCAATGGAAGCCGACGAAGGCGGAGGTCGTGAAGCTCCGCGACCTTGTGAACCGCAAGGCGGGTCGCGAGATCATGTAGCCACCCGGCGATCTCCCGCGCGAGGCCTGTGTTAGGGCGGTGCGGCGAGGGACAGGAGCTCCCACAACACCTCGCCTCGTTGGCTCGCTTGTCCTAGCTCTCCACGGGCAACGAGGTCGTAGAGAAGTGGCGGCGCCATGCGCCGTGATTGGCGGTCGACCGGCTCGATGCGCGCGAGCCCGCGCTTCGCACGCTCGACGATCGCGCTCGCCTCCTTGCCGTCCGGCGGGAGCCGCTTCGCCTCTTGCACGCGGGCTCCAGGACCCACGAACGTCCCGACGTACGTGTCCTGCTTGGCCAGCCCGTCGCCTGCCGCCGGCGGGGCGAACGTCGCGACGACCTCCAGGTAGTCCTCGGGGACGAACGCGCGGATCTCGAGCTCGCGGCCGACAATCATCGCGAGTGTCGGCGCCTGGACCCGTCCGACCGAGAGGTTGTCGTCGTGAAGCAGACTGTAGGCGCGCGAGAGGTTCATCCCTACCAACCAGTCCGCGCGGCTCCGGGCGCGAGCCGCGTCTGCCAGCCGGTCGAACGCCTTGCCATCCGCGAGCGCACGGAAGCCGCTCGCGATCGCCTCGGGTGTGAGCGAGGAGATCCAGAGGCGGCGGACCGGCTTGGTCGCCCCCGCGGCCTCGTAGATGTAGCGGAAGATGAGCTCGCCTTCGCGCTTGGCGTCGGTCGCACAGACGACCCCGCGAACCTCAGCCGACAGGCACCGTTTCGAACTGCGCGCGGGTCGACTCCGCGACGACGAGGGGCCACGCGTGCGGCAGCAGTGGCAGGTCGCCGAGGCGCCATGTCTTCCACGCGGGCTTCATCTCGCCCGGCTCGGCCAGCGCCACGAGACGTCCCACGGCCCAGGTGACGAGATGGGCGTCGCCCTGGAAGTACCCCTCGTGACGCGACCGAGCGCCCAGCACGTGCGCGATGTCGCGCGCGACGCTCGGCTTCTCGGCGACGACGAGGATGGTCATGGGAAAGCGCGCCCTCGAGACGGCCTGCGCCGACCCCTTCGGGCCGCGTGCATTGAGTGACCGTGACCCCGCTGATCCAGAGCGATCAGCCGGTACTCAGGCGCCAAAGCCGCCGCAAGCGCACCGAAGCCTTCCGCATCCAGCCAGTGCGCGTGCAGCGCCGCGATGGGGCGACCGGGGCCGCGATCGTCCAAGTAGGAGAGTCGGAGCCCGCCGCTACGAAAGTCGTGCCGTTGCATGGGGCCTCTTTCGCAGCCCACCGTAGCCCAACGGATGCTGGAGGTGGGCGGTTGACCTGCACGACAGTGGCGTGCTCGGGCAGGGCGAAGAAAGCCTGCGGAACCTCAGCATCAAGGACCGTTCCCAATCGGAGCGTCCACCACGAGGACCACGGGGCCGAACTGGCTAGACGCGCGAGCGAGGACGCGACCCGTCCCGTCGAACACCGCCGATATGCCGTGCCCGGTCGCGCGCACAACTGTTGCTCCGGTGCACGCCGCCGCCCACACGGCGGTCCGGTGGTGCAGCTCTTCGAAGCCGTCTAGCCAGTCGTTCGAAGGGGCGCAGAGCACCCCGCCAGCCCCACGCACGGGCGGGACGAGATCCCCGTAGTCGAGATCGACGCAGATCACCGTTGAGAGCGCCCATGCACGGATCGATGACCGATGGGGGCCCGGGGGCATGGGCGAAGTGCGCGGCGGCTCGATCCCACGCCCGGGGTGTTGCTTGTCGTAGGTGAATGCGACGCCCGTGGGTTCGACGACGCAGAGGGTGTTTCGGGGGACGCTCGCGTCGAAGAACGGCGCGATGATGGTGACCCCATACGTGCGCGCCCACGCGGTGACGGCGTCGATCCAAGCAACACGGGATAATTCGTTTACGACGTAGACCGCCACCTCGGGAAGCACGAGCAGTTTCGCCCCGGCCGTAGCCGCCGCCTCGATATGCGGCGCGTAGCGGCGTACCGTACCCGCGACGTCCCGATAGTCGGGTGACTCGATCGGCCAGTGCCCGCCCACGATCCCGCCGCCGACGGGTGGCGGACCGTCAACCACCACTGCTGCGACACGCTCACGCGGAGACCGCTCGATGCGGCGCCGAGCACCTCGTAGCGCGAGCAGAGCAAGGCCGAGGGCGATGACCACCAACGCCGTGCTTGCTAGCGCCAGGATCAGCGACCGCGCCGGGGTTGGGAGCGCGAGCACGAGGGCGGCGCTGGCCTCGGCAAGCAGCGCTGTAGTCGTTAGCTCACCTCCTACGCGCGCTGTATGCACCGCCGGCAACCAAGGCTCCTGCGTACAGGCCAGCGGATTCGAGACCCAGCGCGGAGCGCCCACGGCCCGCAACGGCAGCGACGCGACGAGCGCCGTTGCGGGCAACAGTACCGCGAGCCACGCTGCCGGGTGCTCGCTAAGGAACCAGCCTACAAGCCCCGACGTCACGGCCCAGGTCAGCGCGCTCGGTACGACGGCAAGCGGGAGCAGCTTGCGCAGTGTTGGGCTGCTCACGGCCGGAGCACTACAGAACGCGCCGACGATCGCGCCCGAGAGAGCCGCCGTAGAACCGCACCGCACCATCGCAAACCCGAGGGGTGCGAGAGCGACCCAGCCGAGCGGCGGCCAAACGCGCGCCCTCCACGAAATCAGCGCGCTCAGGGCGCCAGCCAGCACCGAGACCCATATGTCGTTCACGTTCAATACCTCGTTGACCCGGCAATCGAAGTGCGCACGGTGGGGGTCTTCGTCCGCACGCCCTTCACTGCGCTTGCGTTGCCCTTGCGAAGGTCTAAATTGGACCGTCCAGAATGAACCGTCAAGACTTGAACCCGACGGCAGCATCGATCTTGGGGTTTCTGCACGAAGGCCCGCTCACCGGGTGGGATCTCGTCAACAAGACGACCACGACGATCGCCGACTTCTGGAACGTCACGAAGAGCCAGGTGTACGGAGAGCTTCGGCATCTCGCGGAGCAGGGCCTTGTGCGCGAGGGCAAGACCGGACGCCGCGAGAGGCGTCCGTACACGATCACGAAGAGCGGTCGCGCCGCGTTTTCAGAATGGATCGCGCGGGAGCCGGGCGAGAAGACGATGCGGTTCCCACTCGCGCTGACCATGTACTTTGGACGACACGTCGAGCCTTCGCGCCTAGCGGCCTTCTGTAGAGGGCATCGAGCCAGGCACGTCGCGCAGCTCGAGACGCTGCAAGGGTTCGTCCCCGTTCTTCAGAAGGCCGGTGCGGATCACGAACTCGCGGTGCTGAAGCTTGGCATCGGGTTCCACGCGCTTGTCGTCAACTGGATCGACGATGTACTCAAGAAGCCGGATCGATAGCGGGCTCGAACGGGGGCGGCGTCGTGTGAGCGCCCGCCTCGCGACGAAGCTGGCCGTGCGATCACCCGCGCATGGACACCGCTCGCGACTAGTACGATTTCCCGCTTATCTTGCGCGTCCGACGTGGACGATGTTACCACCGCGATCATCGACTTCGCTCTTGCAGCGTGAACCCGTCCAGCACAACCGCGGGTTCTGTCACGGGGCCATCTCCCCGGCCACCAGACGCTCGAGTCGGTTGGTCGCGACGCCCGTCCCGTCCTCCTCGACCATCGCCTTCGCCATGTCCGAAGCGCGCTGGCGGAGCGGTGCGGAACCGACGACACCACGGATGAGCGAGCCGACTTTCTGCGGGGTCGCTTTCCAGAACGACAGCCAGTCGCCAGCGCCGACTTCCTTGACCCGCGCCGCCCACATCCGCTGCTCGAGGATGAACGGCAGAACCGCGGCCGGCTTCCCGGCGCGCAACGCCATGTGCGTCGTTCCTGCGCCGCCGTGGTGAACCACCGCCGAACACAGCGGGGCGAGGTGGCGATGCGGAGCCCAGGGAAGAAAGTACAGCTCACGGTCGCGACCCTCGTTGTTGCTCTTCTTCGTCTGGATGATCGCCCGCATCTTGGCCTCGCGGGCGGATTCGACGAGCAGCGTTCGAACGCGCTCGGGAGCAAAGTGTTCCCACGACCCCAGGGTCCAAAGAACGGGTTCCGACCCGTCTCGTAGGAACGCCGCAAGCGCAGGCGAGGGGGTCCAGGTCTCGGCTTCCAGCGGCATGAAGAACTCCCCACAGACGCAGTGGATGTCGCTCCAGTCGGGGGCCGGCGGCCAGAAGGAAGGGCTCGCTGCATGAAGATTGAGGCGATCGGAGAAGATGACGTCGGGGATCGCGTGACGAATCGGCGGGAGGCCCTTCTCGGCGAAGAACTTTCGAGGCGCCTTGGTGAACGCCATGTCGAACATGACGTTCAGAAGGGCCCACGCCGGGCGAGCGAGCCAGCGCCATGGGGGGAAAATGGCGGGCGGAACCTCGCGTGACGGAACGATGCCCGGAACGAAATCGAGGGCAACGAATGGGGTCGCCGTATGCAGGCTCGCCGCCTTGAGCTGCCAGGACTGCGGACCGCCGACGACGACATCCGAGTCGGCGCACAGGTCGAGCGAGGCCGCGTACATCGCTTCGAGGTACGGGTAGAAGGTGAGATCGAGCACCGAGGTCATCAGCTTCGTGGGGTCCGCGCTCTTCGCGTCGGCGACGAGCTGCTGGAGCGTGACGGCCATGCGCTCGGGCACGGCCTTCATCGCAACCCCGAGCGACTCGCAGAGCGGACTGTAGTCCTTGCCATCCACCGGCGTGAGCACCAAGCGTGCTTCGTGCCCGCTCTTGCGAAGCTGGGCAGCGAGCGCAATGAGGGGCCGCAAGTCGCCCTCCGAACCCCAACCTTGAAGACCGACGCGCATTTGTCACGCTCTCCTTCGCTCGCGGGGCTTCTTGTTGCCGAAGGTCTTCACGGCGACGTGCTCGTGAGCGATCCGTCGAAGCAAGATGAGGATTGGCTCCCAGAGGACGGTGCCGAAGATGGCTCCCACCGCAGCGCTAGCAGCATCTGCCACGAGGTGTTTGTTCGCCTCGAAGTCCTTCTCGGCGAGCGCGCACATCGCGTCGAGGTAGGGAACGAACGCCTCTGCCGGGACATCGGAACCCAGCGTGCGGCGCAGCCCGAGGAGCGCGTCCGCCAGGTCCACGACGGCCTTCGCGTTCCGTCGAACGTGGACGCCCTTCCCGTGCAGCAGGTCGAACACCTCTCGTCTGGCTGCCACGGCCTCGGGTCCCGACGCGGGGGACTCCCGCCGCCCAAGAGCGTCGATGACGTGAGCGATGACGTTGGAGAGATCGCGTTCGCCCCCTCCATCGAGGAGCTTGCAGATTTCGCGGATGGCGGGGACCGCCAGCCCCGCCACGTCCCTCAAGACTCGAATGAGATAGAGCCGACGAACGTGGACGTCGCTGTAGAAAGCTCGACGGGTCGCTTCGAGGTCGCCGGTAGGTAGGAGACCCTCACGCAGGTAGAACTTGATGCTGGACAGCGGTGTCCGCGACCGCTGCGCAAGCTCGGAGACCATGAACGTACGCACTTGCCCGGACATGCCGTTCGGATAGTATGACTATCCGTTGCGTTTCGGCAAAGCACATCGTCATCGACCTCCGGTGTGTTGGCTGTCACAACCTCCTCCCTGGACGCGGAAACAAGGCGCGAGAGTCTTGGCCGAGCGCTCACTTGCCGGTATGTTCGCTCTGGGCTCACCCGAGCCCAGCGCTCGCCGGTCGCCCCGGCACGACCACTCGCGAGCGCGAAGAGGGCACGGCCCTTCGGGTACGATTCGCGAGCTTCTCTCAATTCCGAGCGCTCCGAGCCGGGGCGGAGACTTCGATCAGCGAGGAGAGAGCATGGCGAATAGACACAGCCACAAGAAGTTGAGGGCGGAGATTCGGGGCCGGATGGCGAGGACCGGCGAGGGCTACCAGACCGCACGGCAGCGCATTTTGATAGGGACGAACGTGCTGCCGACCACCGTGGACTTGGTGCCATTTCGTTTCTTCGGCATGCCGATGACGTTGGCGACGGCTGAAGGAAGCGTCGTTCAATCCATCGCGGTACTCACGCCGGCACCGCGGTCCGCTCAATCGTATCCCCTCCCCCTCGCGGCGTGGTTTCGACCACAGGGGGTGAATTGAGCGCCGACGCGCCGCTCGGTGATGTCTCGGATACCGCGCGGTGGGTTGCCTATTTCCGAGCCTTGGAGTCTGACCGTCCGGACGCTCTCTTCCACGACCCGCATGCGCGCCGTTTGGCAGGGGACCGTGGGCGAGCGATCGTCGAGACGCTTCCGAAAGGACCGCTCTCTTGGTCGCTGGCCGTGCGCACGCGCGTTTTCGACGACTTGATCCTGGATGCGGTGCAGGGCGGCGTTCGAGTGGTCCTGAACCTCGCCGCCGGCCTTGATGCCCGGCCGTATCGTCTGTCGCTGCCGGTCAACCTCCGATGGATCGAGGTCGATTTGCCGGGCATCATCCGCCTCAAGAACGAGGTGCTCGGAACCCAGCAGGCCGCTTGCTCCGTCGAGCGGGTCTCCCTCGACATAGCCGACCAACGCGCACGCAAGGATCTGTTCGTCCGAGTCGGCGGCGAGGGGACGCCGGTGCTGGTCGTCACCGAGGGCTTGCTCGTCTACCTCGACGCCGAGGGGGTCGCCTCACTAGCCGACGATCTTCATCGCCACTTCCCGAGCGGCTCGTGGCTTCTGGAGACCGTCGCGCCGGACATCCTGGCAAGGCAGCGCCGCTTGTGGGGCGAGAAGCTGCGCGCAGCCGGAGCGGACCACAAGTTCGCTCCGTCGGAGGGACTGGAGTTCTTCCGCCCGCACGGCTGGGCGCCAGGGTCTACGAGGTCGCTCATGGACGAGGCTCGTCGCCTGCGACGGGAGATGCCTTTGGGGTGGCTCATGCGCTTCGTGTCGTCGCTCGTGCCGGGGCGCGATGAGAAATTTCGCAAGGCCGTTGTGTACGGGGTCATGGAGCGCTGCTCTCTACCCTGATCCCCGCGACCGCAGCGCGACACGAGGGTGATAGCGTCGCCCCCCCAAGCGACGGAGCGCCTCGCCATGCCCGTCTTCCCCGCCCCACTAACCGGATCGCGACCTCCTCGCAGCACACGCCGGGCGTCGAGGGCTGACAAGGGCTCGGGCTCGCGGTTCCCCAGCTCCAACGGTCACGCTTGGAGCTGCGTCAAGAAGGTGCGCAGGTCGGCGTTGATGGAAGCGATCCTGCGAATCGGCGGCGTTTCGATCGTGCCGAGAACGCGCCCACCCTCGCGAGAGCACGTGAGAATCGGTTGCTGGCACGATGATCGAAGCGCCGCCGCTCTGGGCGATCGTCTTCACCGCATTCAACGCGGCCGAGAGAATGCTGGCCATGGGACCGTCGAAGTTCCCACATCACCTCCCCCGCGGGACCGAGTGCTCCCAGTCCGCCAGTAGCGCGCGCACCGCGGCGACGAACGCGAGCGGCTGGCCATCGCGAACCAAGCAGGCGATGGAGCGGCGTGCGCTCGCACTCTCCACGGTCTCATTCCGACGTCCTGGGGCGCCCCGTGACTGACGCGAAACACTGGCGAAGCTCAGCCGAAAAGAAAGCCTTGGCTGAGTCGCGCTCACCCTTACCGTCAAGGAGCCGTCGTAACCAACCATGCGCTGGCACCGCCGTGAGCCGAAAACCCGACGCACCCCTTCTGCACGATCATGAGGCACCTCCCCTCGACCGGCGCGAAGCTCGTGAGCCTTCGCCGCCCCCGCGCACGACCATCCTGGGGAGGCCCAGCCCGGTGACCAATCACGCCATGGAATGCCGCTCCGTCTTCGCAGCGCTCCTCTCGATCCCAGTGCTGGCCACCGCCCTCGCATGCAATTCGAGCGTCTCCAGCGACTGTTCGAACGGCACCTGCGTCTGCCCCGCGGGGGCGCAATGCACTCTCGGCTGCGCGGCGCCTCCGTGCCACGTCGAGTGCAGCAGCGCGTCCGCTTGCTCCGCCACCTGCGCGAACGGCTCGTGCACGTGCGACGATGGCGCGTCGTGCACGTTTTCCTGCGGCGCGCCTCCGTGCCATGTCATGTGCGTCGGGTCGAATGCGCGGTGCGACGGAGTGTGCGCGAACGGCGAGTGCACGTGCGGCCCGGGCAGCACGTGCCACTTCGCTTGCCAGAGCGGGCCTTGCCATACCACTTGCCAGGCCGGCTCCGTTTGCGTCGTCGATTGCCCGGCCGGCACGGCGGGCACCCAGAATTGTGACATCCCGTCATGCGCCGCAGGCGATCCCGTGGTTTGCCCGGAGGGAGACGCCGTCGCGTGCGGAGCCCCCTGTCCGGCGTAGTCCCTCGCTCTGTTGAAAGTTGAAGGTGGCGGTTCCACCCGCCCCGATCGGATGATCGGGGTGCTTAACCGGAAAGGAACCGCCGATGAAGGACACTGCCAGGAAGAGGGATCGAAGCCAAGGGACGCCGCCCATCGGCCAGCTCGCGCTGGGGGCGATGTTCGAAGCACGCGCAACGCTGTACGAGACCGTGGTGCACGCGGGCATGGGCGTGCTCGCGGCGATGCTGGAAGAGGACCGCACGCGGCTTTGCGGTCGACGCTACGAGCACGATCGGGATCGCCAGGGCACACGCGGCGGCCATACCGAGGGCGAGCTGCCCTTCGGGGGCCGTCGCATCCGTGTGCGCCGTCCGCGCGTTCGCGGCAGCGGCGGAGGGGAGGTGCCGCTGCCGACGTGGCAGCACTTCGCCGACGCCGACCCGCTCACGCCGCGCGCCGTCGCGCAGATGGTGCTCGGCGTCTCGACGCGCAACTACGAGCGGTCGCTCGAACCGACGCCGTCGGGCATCGAGTCACGCGGCGCGAGCAAGAGCGCCGTCAGCCGCCGCTTCGTGGGCGCGACGACGCAGACGCTGACCGAGATGATGGGCCGCGACCTGAGCGCGCTTGCGATCTGCGCGCTCATCATCGACGGCATCCACATGGGCGACCACTTGGTCGTCATTGCGCTCGGGATCGACGAGCAGGGCGAAAAGCACGTGCTGGGCCTGCACGAAGGGGCGACCGAGAACGAGAGCACGTGCAAGGCGCTCATCGAGGACCTCGTCGCCCGCGGCGTGCGCAGCGACCGATCGCGCCTCTTCGTCATCGACGGCAGCAAGGCGCTCGTCGCCTCCATTCGCAAGACCTTCGGTCGGCGGGCGCTCATTCAGCGCTGCCAGGTGCACAAGCGCCGCAACGTGGAAGACCATCTGCCCGAGTCGATGAAGAAGCAGGTCGGCCGCACGATGACGACGGCCTACCGCTGCGGGCACTTCGAGCGCGCGAAGCGCATGCTCGTCGCGCTCGCCCGCCAGCTCGACAAGAAGTACCCGTCGGCCGCCGCCTCCCTGCGCGAGGGTCTCGACGAGACCCTCACGGTGCTGCGCTTCGGGATGCCGAGTGGCTTGGAGCGAACGCTGGCGACGACCAACGCCATCGAATTCGTCAACAGCCGCATCCGCAAGAAGACGCACAACGTGACCAAGTGGAACGGCGGCACCATGGTGCTCCGCTGGGTCGCCGTCGCTCTCGTCGAAACGTCGAAGACCTTCCGCAAGCTGCGCGGCCACGTGGGCATGCCCAAGCTCCTCGCAGCACTCCGCGCTCACGACGCGACGCTCAACTCCACATCCGTTGACGCCTCGAAGGAGGCCGCGTAATCCGTTGTTCGCCGCCACCCAATTTCAGCAGCGCGAGGGACGAAGCCCCCTGTCCCACGGACTAGGCCAACCTGGAGCCGTGGGGCGGGCGCCAAGGGCTGGATCGTCAAGGGGAGCCGCCGTTTGCGGTGCCCGCATCCATTCCCGCCTCGCAGAAGATGCGGCCCATTCCTATCACGTAAGCCTGCAAGTCGGCGAAGAGGCACGGCGTGTAGCGCGTCGCCTGATCACACTGTGCCGATCGGACAGTTCAGGTCGGCATTGGTCGGCATCAGGGGGTGCTGGCGAGTTCGGCGGACGGTCGTTCGGCACGAATGCCTCCGGAGTGTCGGCAGGCTGCCGTGCTTTCCTCGTGCTCTCGAGCGACGACACAGCAGTGCGAGCGTTCGAGCGCCAAGTCGCGGGACGATCGAGAGCAGCCCGCTGCACCTCGAGGGTGAACTGGACGAGATCACGCGAGACCGCGGGTCGGCGATCCTCTCGAGCGCGACGTGAACGGCCTCGATCGGCGGGCTGTGTGCACGAATCGCGGTTCCTCCGATCGCGTCGACCGGGATCGGGATCCCGCGCTTCGGCGTGGTCGCCTCCACTTGGGCGGCTGAGCGGCCCGCCGTGTCGCAGAAGACAGCGGCTCTCACCGGAGTCGCAAGCGAACCCCGTCGTCGCTTCGTCCTGGCGCTCGAGGCGGGGTCACGCGGGGCGCTTTGTTGCGGCGACTGCGGGTTCCACTTCCGAACGCGCGGTTGGAAGGAGGTCACCCTCATCCTCGAACTGCGTTCGCCAGCCAAGACCAAAAGTCTGCTTCGCGTCGGGCGACGATCCGATCAAGGCAACCGGTTTCCGCGACCGTCCGGGTCCAGCGGGACGGCATTCGGAAGCCGGCCGAGGCGGCGTGCCTCGAGCTCCCTGGCAAGCTGCGCCACGACGTCGAAGCGGCCAGCCTCCGAGGCTCGGTCGAGAGCACGGGCGAGCGCCGCCTCGACCTGGTCTTCGTCGGTTCCCGGGGAGCTCTGATTGCCCCACGATTGCCCCACGCCAGGGTGAACACCCCCGCTTTCGGGCCCACTCGGATCGCCGATCCCTCTGTTTTTCTCGATCCCCCGAGAATCCTCGGATGCCAGCCCGGCTTTAGGTTCCGCCGCCGAGGCCCTCGGGTCCGCGCCACTGGCGCGCCCGAGGGCGACAGGGACTAATACCCCGTTGCTCGAGTGCCTTCAGCGCCAGCGATCGGCCCGTGGCACGTGCCACGAACGGCCCGAACCTGGGTTGCCCGACGGGGACCCGCGTCGACTCACGTGGACAAAGTGAAAATCGGGGGAGCTCAGGAAGGTCGAGCACTTGGACGAAAACAGCAGCGACATCGCCCGGTTAGCGTTAGTCGCCCTGTATAGTTCGATCCTCAGGGTGCCGAGCAATTGACCGGAGTCGTCTTCGTTTTGGTACTCGAGCTGCGAAGGTCGAATCTGGTTCTTGGCCATGGTCGCAAAAGA
>CALFNG010000412.1 GCA_937902985.1 uncultured Myxococcales bacterium | reverse complement strand
AGGGTGACGTACCGCATGCGGTCCTTGTTGTTGCCGATGAAGCGAAGGTGATCCCAGAGAGCCTCGCGCTTGTCGGTGGGCACAAGCAGGTAGCGGCTGCGCAGGAAGTACTCGACCTTGTCGATGGTCGAGTCCTGGATGTCGAAACCATCGCGCCACTCGTCGAGCTTGCGCTTGCGCGCCTCGGAATCGGGCTCGACAATGGTCATCGCGTCCGCGATTCGCTCGAGCAGGTGGTAGCGGTCGATGCCTTCCTCCCAGCTCGCCAGCAGGCCCTCGCCGCGCAGCGTCTGCAGACCCTCGCGGGTCCGGTTCCACATCTCGTGAGCCCCGTCCTGCACGATGCCCACCTTGAGGTCCGGCTGACGCTTGAGCGCCGAGCGCACGTCGGCCGTCATCTTCACGACCAGCTCGCGGGGATCGTCGCAGGCCGCCGCGGCGTAGCGCACGGTGCGCAGCGATTCGCCGTGGGCATCCACGAAGCTCACGGTGCCGACGTATCCCATGCGCCAGTTGACGTCGAAGGGCGCAGGCGCGCGGCGCTGACGGGGGCGCAGCCGCCTGCGCTCGGGCTTGGGCGGCGCGTCGGCGGGCCGGTCCTCCATCATGGCTACCGACGTGCGGTCCAACCCGATCGACACCGCGACGGTTTCATCGGGGACGCGTTCGGTGCGGCGTACCATCGGCTCGATGCGCGCGGCCCCATCGACCGCGGCGTGGCCAAGACCCGCGGCGATCCGCTCCAGGGTCGTGCGAGACGGCGGCTGGCGATGGGCCGCCTCCAGATGCTCCTTGTGCGCACGCATGTCGTGCTGGGCGTAACCGTGCGCCACGCTGTAGGCGAGCGCTGGCGTCGCGCCCTCGACCAGACCGGCGGCCAGCTCCAACGCGATCACGATCGGACCGTTGCGCACGCCGACCTGGCGATAGCTTGGGCGCGCCACCGGCAGCGGCCCGCACAGCGAGTGGTAGGTTGCCGACCCGGGCTCGTGCAGCTGGTAGGCAACCCCGGACACAAGAATCTCGTCGCGGAAGCTGTCGGCCATCGTCTGCAGGTCCTCACGCAGCAACTCGCGCAACGCCTCGTCGCAGATCGCGTGCGCGTGCTCCTCGCGCTCGCCGAAGTTCGCCTCCGGAAGCGATGCGCGGAGTGCGGCGCGCATCGTGGTCATCGCCTTCTTCACGATCGGCCTTGCGAAAATCTCGGATCGCTTCACCATGGGCGGGGGCTCCTCTGTCGTTGCGTGTCTCGCAACTCCTTCGACGCGGGAGCCCCGTCACAAATTCCCCTATCCACGCAGAATCACGCGGCTCCGAGAACCATCCACGCCCCCCCCGCTCCCGGCGCGACGCCGGCTGCACCGTCCACCGCTGCGTCCGCTGCGCCCTCGCCAGTGTCTGCCGTCGAAGCGGCGCCGCGCGCCAACGACAAGGTCCACACCGCGAAGGGTGACCTCACGGTGACGCCCCTCAAGCACGCGTCCCTCGTCTTCGCGTTCGCGGGACACACGATCTACGTCGATCCCGCGATGGATGCGCCAATCGACGCGCTGCCCAAGGCCGACTACGTGTTCATCACGCACGCGCACCCGGATCACATGGACCCCGGCATGCTCGACAAGGTGAAGAAGCCGTCGACGGTTGTCGTCGCCTCCGTGGGCGTCACCGACAAGATCCCGGCCGTCACGGTCATGTCGAACGGCGACAAGAAGTCGTTTGGCGACTTCGAGGTCGAGGCCGTTCCCATGTACAACATGGTCCGCGGCCCCGCGGCAGGGAAGCTCTATCACGACAAGGGACAGGGCGACGGCTTCGTCTTCACGTTCGGGGACACGCGCGTCTACGTCTCGGGTGACACGGAGTGCACTCCGGAGATGAAGGCTCTCGCGAACATCGATGTTGCGTTCGTGTGCATGAACCTTCCGTACACGATGCCGCCGAAGGAGGCGGCCGAGTGCGTCAACGCGTTCAAGCCGAAGGTCGTCTACCCGTATCACTACCGAGGATCGAACCTCGACGAGTTCAAGAGCGCGGTGACGGCACCGGGCGTCGAGGTGAGGGTGAGAAACTGGTACCCCTGAGCTAGCATGCGCGGCGTGGCGGACGACCTCGTGATCCGGCGCGCCGTCGGCGACGACCTGGAGGCCGTCGCCCGTCTGGCGGGCGCGCTCGTGCGAATGCACCACGCGACCGACCCGGCGCGCTTTCTCCTGGTGGACAAGGTGGAGGAGGGATACGCGGGGTGGTTCTCGCGCGAGCTGAAGCGAGGAAAGGCAGTGATTCTCGTCGCGTGCGTCGGGCCGGAGATCGTCGGATACGGTTACGGGACGATCGAGGAGCGCGACTGGAACCTGCTGCTCGACGCGCACGGCGCGCTGCATGACGTGTTCGTCGCGGAAGAGGCGAGACGCGCCGGCGTCGGCAAAGCGCTCATCGAGGAGCTCGTGCGCGCCCTCGAGGCGCTCGGCGCACCCAGGGTCGTCCTCTCGACGATGGTGGGCAACGAGACGGCGCAACAGCTCTTCCAGGACTGCGGCTTTCGCCCGACCATGCTCGAGATGACGAGAAATCGACCCTGATGGAAAGCTTTTGCAGCCGGTGGACTTTATGTGCTCGGAGGCCGCGATCACGCCGGGGTGTCTCTTCACGACATTTGGTTCGCGCCGCTGAACGGACCGTGGTCGGAACTCAGCTACGCCGGCTACTCGCCCGACGCGGTCCCTCGCGGGCCTGTCAGTTTTTCTGTGTAACTTGCCTTAAGCGGGCAGACGATTTTCGAACATCAGGATCCGCCGGGCGGAGCAGCGCGCTGGGACAGGGAGAACGATACGCAAAGAGATTGCAAACTTCGAGCTCGCCGAAGCCCCACGTTCGCGCGAATCCCATGCAGCGGCGAATCGTAGGATCGTCGACGATCGCGTCGGCCGTACTGGGGTTCAGCATCACGAAGAGCACCCGCCTCCGCGATTCGCCGACGCGCCGCCACAGAGAGTACCGATAAGGGCGGTCGATCCGGGCGGCCCCGTCGTCGACGGCGCCACGGCGAAGCCGGCGCGACTCCATGGCCTCAACCGCTCTTCACGAAGTCGTGGGCTTCCCTCGCCAGCTCGAGCCAGGAGGCCTTCGGGCTCACGACGGTCAGCCACTCCTTCATCAGACGCCCGTGCCCAGGGTCGAAGGGCTTGCCGACACCTTCCGCGATCTGCTCGACAACGCGCTCCCGCGGGAGCTTCACGACCAGCGTCCCCTGGGTGAACAGGGCAAACAGCTTGCCGTTCACCTTGAGCCCGTTGGAGCCGAACTTCTTGCGGCCGCCCGCGACCCCGGCGCCGTCGTCGAAGGCGTCGACGATCGGGGCAAGCTCGGGATCGACTCGAAGCGCTTCGAGGAGCCTCCCGACGCGCGGATCGGAGGCGGCTCCTGCTGGGGCGCGAGGCGACCTCGCCGCCCCCGTCTTTCGCTTGGGCGGGCGTGCTTCCTTCGACGGCGACGGGACCCTCCTGGTCGGCGACATGATTGGTTCCTCGCCGTGTCGAGAACGAGACGTACGAGCCTGTCGGCTCGCCCCCGCGACGTTTTACCACAGGCATCGAGGTGGCATTCTCGCATCCTTCGATTGCTCCACCGCTCGAGCGTCGATGGCCATGCCGCTCCTCGAACGGCGTCGCCATCACCTGGACGTCACCATGCCGCCGGTCGGATGGAGTCCCCCGAGATGCTGTCGCGCGGTACGCTCGCTGCACGAGGTCGTCGTGTCGTCGTCACCTGCACCCGAGAGTTTCGATACCGCCGCGCCGGAGCTCCCGCGGGCCGTCCCGGTTGAAGCGAACGCGCCGCGAATCCGGGCGCTCTGGGGCCGACGCCTCGGCGTCAACGCACGGTGGACGCGGTTCGACCACGCGCTGATCGGTTGGAGCGCGCTCTGCGCCATCATGAACGTCACGGTCGAGGACGAACACGCGGATCCCGAGACGTTCGGGGGGATGGTGCGCACCGACTACCGTGAATGGCGCGGTATCGTCCTACGCCCTGTGCCTGCAGGGCGTGCCAGGACTCAGCTGAGACCGCGAGCGGTCCGCTTCACCGCCCCGCGTCGGTGCACGTGGAGACGAGCGCGACGGCCTTCGCCGTCGGATCCGCGAGGGCGTCGCAGGCGGCTCCGAAGAGAGCGATCTGACCGAAGGACGGATCGTTCCAGTCCCAACCGTTCATGTGCGTCGGATCCATGGGGATGGTGGCGCCGTCGATCTGGACTTCGATCGCGCTCGGATCAGAGGGCCGCGAGGGCGTCGCCAGCGCGCACTGGGCGATCGAGCGAGTGATCGACGCAAACGCCGCGCTGACCTCGCTGACCTGTTCGGCGCTGTAATACGCCGGCTGTCCGGGGGCCGTGTTGGGGCGGCCGCCGGCGATCGCCATCTCGGAGAGGGCCGCGCGCTCCGCGGGCAAGGTGGCGCTGTCGAGACCGATGATGAAGGTGGGGACGCCGCGCGCGCCGTACGAGGCGATGGTCGTCGTGGTCCGTGCGTCGTCGAGGCAATCGTCGGTGGTGCAGGCCGAGAGCAACGGATCGACGCACGTGCAGGCCATCGGATCGAGCGTCGCGCTGCAGTCGGGCCCCCCGTCCGTAGCGAGCACGATGACTTCGGTGCGCGCGCGCGATACGCGCGGCACGAGCAGGTCGCCCACGAGCTTGATCGCGGCGTTCGTGGGCGTACCGCCGTTCGGATCGGTGTTGGTGAACAGCGCCAGCACGTCGCCCGCCTGGCCGAGTCCCGGCGAGAGGTCGAGCGAGGAGCTGATATTGCACGGGTGGTCTACGGTCCCCTGGAAGCGCTCGGGGAACGCATAGGCCCCGATGTTCACCGTGTTCTCGATCGCAGGGAGCGTCGACGCGAGCGCGTCGTGGAGGTCATCCCACTTCCGGGGAGGGAACAAGGACCCGTCGATATTTTCCTCCATCGAGTTCGAGCGATCGATCACCAGCATCAGGTCGACCTCGAAGCGCTCGAGCGCGAATTCTCCGGGGACGCAGGTGACCATGCCGTCGGGGACCGCGCCGACGTCCGCGACGTCCGGAGCGGCGTCCGGGATGGACGCGTCGACCGACGCATCCTCGACCAGTAGCCCCGTCCTCGCGCCGCAACCGAGCGCACACGAGAGCGCGAGAGCAACGACGACTCGCGGCGGCGCAGCGATCATGGCGCGCACGTCCCAGCGTCGGGCACGCAGGCGCTGGGGGCCGGACACTTGTGAACCCCGTCGCGGCAGTCGATGGGTCCGCAGTACCCGTCGGCATAGGTGAGGGTCCCGTCCGTCGTCCAGCACGCGTAACCCGATCGGCAGTCGCTGTCGCGATGGCACTCTGGCATGCACACGACCATGTCGCCGGCCGCGTTGATCGGCGGCACGATCACGCTGCCTGCCGGGCAATTGGAGGTGGGCAGGAGGCCACCGTCGGCGAAGGCGCTGCGGGCGGGCGCGCGCGCATACGAGACGCACATTCCCCCGAGATACCCGCCGGGCGGACTGCTACCCAAGGGCGGGGTTGTCTGGGTGATGCAGAAGCCCAGACACTGATCGTCGCTCGTGCAGGGGGCCCCGTTGTCGGCGCCGCTGTCCGCGACCTGGGTCGTGCAGCCGCCAGAGTAGGGGTCACATACCATCCCCGCCGCGCAGGGTGGCGCCCCGGGCCCGCACGAGGGCAGGCAGAACGAATCGTTTTCGCACATGGCGCCCAGCGATTGGCAGTTGTCGGGAGTGGACGAGCACGTGGGCATGCAGACGTTCTGGACGCACGCCCCGGCGCCGCACTGAGGGTCGTCCGGGTTGCAACGGACCGTGCAGAGTCCACCCGGATAGGCCGTCAGGCACTGCGCGCCGGCCGCGTACTTGCACTGATGGTCGGCGGTACAGGCGCCGAACAGCTCGACGCTCCCGTCCCACGGATAAAACTCGCTACCGGGGGTCGGCGGCGGGTCGGACGCCTCCATCCCCGCGTCGAGCGGGGACGTCGCGGCTCCCGTCGAACAGCCGGCGATGGCAAACACCAGCACGACGAAGCGATGAGTGCGTCGCATGGACTCCCCCGTAGGCCATCGCGGCCTGCCGGAGACGCCAGGGTATGCTCTCCAACGGCCGTGCGCCACGGCGTACGCGCGAATCCTGCGAAGGGGAACGGAGACGAACATCCCCAGACGATCCATGCCTGCGATCACTGGAGCCACTTCGCGTAATGCTCGGGCTTTCGACCCGGTCCTCTCGTTCGAGAACGCCGACCAAGGCGCGCCATCCTCGTGGAGTCGTACGCCCTGCAGGGGTCCCGTTCTTCGGCCGCGATGAAGGGCGCACGTCTGTACTTGCTCGTGGCGACGTTTTCAGAGCAGGGAATCCTAGCGCTGAACGCCTGTCAAAGGGCGCCAAAGGCCGCGCGCGCGTAACGAAGGGGTCCCCTCGTGACGCTTCGAGCTGGCGAAAATGCTCTCTTGCGCCGCGGAGGGGGCTAGCGCTACCCCGCCGGCGATTGCAGCGAGCCGGGACGGGCGCTGAGGCCCCTGCCCGCCCCCGTCGGACCGCGTGCTGCCCTCACACGCTGGCCGGGCGTTCGTCTTATCTGGACGCGCGAACGCCCCCGATCGCTCCGCGGAACAGGAACGTCGAGCCGGCTCCTCGCTGGCTTGCGTCCTGCGCCAGGCTGTGCCGACTCGGATCGCAACGTCCGGGAACGTGGCTTCTCCGCGGCGCAAACCGCAGCGGTTTCCGGTGCATCGAGCCCGGCACGGACCATGCTGAACATTCCGCCAGGGATTCCCGCCTGACGGACCTGTCTCGTGGCGTCTTACTGTTGCCGATGGCGGCCATCGCCGTGCTTGCAACGCATTGCGGGAGCTCGTCGGTGGCGACGACCAGGACAGGCGACGGCGGGGACCAGGTCGCGGCGACGATGAAGACGGGGATCGACGGCGGCAGGAACGGCGGCGACCTCTCCGCCTCGGTCCCACCCCTCCTGTCGGGCGGCGTCGCTTGCGAGGGCAGCGCTCCCGACGCGTCCGCGAGTGCAGAGGCCGTCCACCGCGCGCAGCCCGTCACCTGCAATCGCACCCTGACGGTGTACTCGGGGGGCCTTCCCGGCCCGGAGGTCCCGATCGACGCGTCTCTGGCCCCGTGCACCACGAACGCCGATTGCGTGACGGCAACCGTTGACCCCTCGATGACCTGCGCGGGAGGAGCCTGCGGATTCGACGAGTGCGTGACGGACGCCGAATGTCCCTCCGGCCCGGCGTGTCTTTGCGCCGATACGCCTGGTGGCGGCACCTTCCGGCCCGTGAATCGGTGCGTCGCGGCGCAGTGTCGCCTTGATTCGGATTGCCGTCCCGGCCAGCTCTGCTCGCCCAGCGTTCCGAATTGCGCCGACCCCGGCGGGTTCTATTGCCATTCACCCGCCGGCGACACCTGCTTCGACCCGACGACCGACTGTGCCGCGTGTCAGGGCACCCAGTGCATGTATCTGCCGCAGGTCGGCCATTTCTTCTGCGCCGCCGCATTCACTTGCGGAATCTAGGCGCGCGGATCGTCCGGCCAACCTCCAGCCGCTTGCCGGACGCGCTGGCGACCCCGCCGCCCGATCACCCTCTACGAAATAACGCTCGACGGCGGAATCTGGAAGCTCCAGCGGACGAAACCCGATTTCTCCCCGTTCGAGTTCTCGCAGCGCTTCACGGCGACCTTCACCCACGACGGCAAGGGGATCGAGGGGACCTGGGAGATCGCGCGCGACCACCGGACGTGGGAGAAAGACTTCGACCTGATCTACACGCGGGTCTGATCTAAAAGTGCCTGCCCATCCCCGTCAGTGAATGCAGCTGATGACCGGGTTGCTCGGATCCGCAACTGGGTAGTACGTCGCGTTGAAGTTGCACATCGCGTTGTTCAGCGCCGACTCTCCGAAGGTCAGCGGAACGGGCGTGCCGCCGGTGGTGCTGGGATCGTTGACGTAGGTGCACGACCAGTCGATGGTCGAGCCTGCGGCGAGCGGGAGCGACGGCATGTACATCCTCGGGGGCGGCTCCGCCCACTGGTCGGTCTGGTACAGCACGGTGCTCCCGGCGGTGGCGATGAACTGCGTCGCACGCTGGTGCATGTGCGCGCCCGTCGAGAGGAGGTTCACATCCTGGCCCTGCGGCACCGAACAGCTTGCGGAGATCGCGTGCGGCTGGCCATCGGGTGGGATCGAGAAATTGGTCTGGACGAACTGGAAGACCCCAGCGTGCTGGGTCACCACTCCGGGTTGCGCAACGAACATCGTCACCTTGACGACGCCGGTGATGTCCTGAACGCCGGCGTTGACGTAGTGCATGTTGACGGTGAACCCCGTGCCCGCCGGGATCGCCGCGCCCACTCCGGCGGGATACGTCTCGGTCACCTTCTGGCTCTGCGCGCCGAAGGTGTACGGCCCGGTTTGCAGGCCCGAGCAGTCGACGACCGGCCCGTCGGTCGCGCCCTGATTGTAGAAGAGGAGCATGTGGTGCGACCCCGGGTTCATCGACAGGTCGTATCGGATGATGTCGACGCCCTGACCCTGGAACGGGTTCGCGAAGTCCTGGCACTTGAAGGCTTCTGTGTTCGCCGGCACGGTGAACGGCTGCGTCGTCAACGTGACGGAGTACGCGGCGTTCGGTTCGGCGGCGGCGTCGTCGACGGTCACCGTGCCGGGAGGGCCGTCGTCGTTATCGACCGGCGGCGATCCGAACGGGCCCGGCGGGCCGAAGGGATCGACGAGAGCGACATCGGCGCCTGCGTCGTCAGCGTTCGTCGCAGCATCCGAGCTGCTGCTGGCCGCTGCGCCGACCGAAGCACCGCAGGCCCATGCTCCGATGACCAGTCCGGCCGGGATGATGCCCCACGACAGGAACCTCAGGCCGGGTCTCTTCGTCCTCATTTCTCTGGCTCCGTGAGATGGATGGCCGTCAAGGAGGCGAGCCGTCGCTTCCAATGAGGTCGCGCATCCAGCGAACGTCACTCGGTGGCTTCGGCCCTTCGACGTCCGGCGGCGAGCCCACTGCCGTGCGTCGAAGATCGACGAGAGCTCCCCACCGTTCGTCGGTCAACCGGTCGAAGCCGTCGGTGGTGACCTCGAAATACGAAGAGACAACCCCCGTGTAGAGGCGTGGAGGCCCCGGATGCGCGGCGTTCACGACGATGAGCCGCGGCTGGCCGGTCCCCACATGAAGCACCTTTCCGACCCCGCCCCCGTTCACATCGGTCGGTTGCGTGTGCACGTCGGCGATGGTCGGTTCGAAGCTGTCCGCGTCGTGCGCATAGAAGAGATCGACGTACCAGCCCCGGAGGACCCTCGGCTCGCTTCCGCATCCTCCGCTGCGCGGAGGGTCCTGGGAGGGTCCTGGGACAAGGCGCGATTGATGAAGGCCAGGTCCGCGGCCGATGGCCCCTCCCCCTTCTCTTCCTGGTGTGCGATTCGCGCAAGATTGGCCGTGGCGTCGCCCAGGCCGCGGAAGAACCCGTCGATCCTGTCGCGCAAGGCGGTGTTCTTTCCGAAGTCGAGCGTGCGAACGAGCTCATGCCCCTGGCTCGCGAAGGCCTCGAGGCGTTCGTAAAATAGCGGATAAGGGTCGACGTACGCGTCGGGAAACGAGCAGATGATCTGCGAGGTCGTGTACGACTGCTCTGCATAGAGGATCGCATCGTGCCGGAGCTCGGCCCACGACGCCAGCTGGGTATTCAGCATGCGTCGGCTCCAGGCCGGGGTCCTGACGACGGGTGGCAGGGCACCACCAGGCTCGGGCCCTAACGCTCGGACGGCGCCGAGCCAGAGATTGTAGAGGCTCGAGTTCCAGAACGACGCGCCCAGCGATTCGACGCGACTGCGCACGCCCTCCAGGTTCGACTCGTATCGATACCTGGCGATCTCGTCCGAGAGCAGCGTCTTGGCCTCGCGGTTCCCGAGCACCGAATAGGCGACGTCCAGCGGGTCCGGCATCATGCGGTCCGGCACGCGATCGTGGACGACATCAGAGAAGGCGTGCGAGTCGACGATGTACCTTTGCCCGGTCATCGAGAAGCGGACGGCGGCAGGATCGCTTGCGTAGAACCGGCTGCGTCTCGATCCGCGAATGGCCGTGGCGACCGCGGGCCATCGTCGTGAGGATCTTCTCGTCGGGAACCGCGGCGAGGTCGTGGAAGCCCCGGATGCGGAGCTCGCGATAGAGCTGTTCCACGTCGCCTGGGCCCATCGAGTCGCGCTCGCCGACGAACGTGTTCATCGTCGCCTCCAGGTCACGCCATCCCTTCTGCCCGTCAGCCCCGAGCATCTCGTGGAGCGCGCAGGCGAGTTCGAGCTCGCGTCGTCGCAGAATGGGCGCGCCTGACGTGCTGGGCTCGATCATGCGGACATCGGTCCGGCCGAGCCACATCATCGCCCGGAAGTATCGAGCGAGCACGCCCTGGTCGCTATAGTGTCCCCGCGGGGTGAATTGCGAGAAGTCGACGAGACGTTCGCGGCCGAACATCGTCGCCTCGTCGAGCCCCTTGGCGGCGCTCGCCTTCGCGAACCATCCGGCGATCTCTTGCCTGTCTGCATCCACCACCGGGTGGACCGCTGCGCCCTGCAGAAGGCTGAGCGCCACCGCGGCAAAGAGATCCACATCGCGTCGCGCTTGCGGAGAGAGGGCCTCGCCTTCAGGCCGCCCGAGGCGCTCGCGGATGGAGGCGAGCATCTGGCCGGTCGCCGGGACGAGGATCGAAAGCTCGATGTCCTTCAGGATCGCGTCGTATGAGCGGTGTATCGCGTGCAGAAGCGCGTCGGCGGTCACGTAGAGAGGCAGATCGGCCTGGAAGATTCTCAGCCACCCGCCGAGGAACGTATCGCCGAAGTGATCGCCGTCGTCCGCGATGACGAATCCGTTCTTGTCGAGGAGCGCGCGCTCCTCGTCGTTCAAGGCAAGCCAGCTACGCGCGTACGGCTGGATGTTCGGACAATACGACGGAGCCGGCGAGTGCACGCATCCCGCGACCGCGCAGCCCATGACGACGCCGGCGAGCGTGACCCTGGAGAAGACCGCGCGCATGGTTGATCCCTCGTTCGCTCCTTCGAGCGCCGCGTGAAACGTAACACGCTCTCTCTCGAATTCCGCGCGAGGGGGAACGGGGTCAGACGGCCCCTACGGGTGGGGCCAGCACTCCTCGCATTCCCAGCGGTGATCCACCGAGTCGTAGTTGCACGTGCCATGGTTGCCGCAGTCGCCGTCGTCCACGCACGTGTCGCACGGCGTGTGGCAGAAGTATCCGTGGGCGCAGCTGTCTCCGCATGCGCAGGGGACGGGGCTTCCGTTCACCGAGCACGCCGTGCCCGAGTCGGGGCACAAGGCCGTGCTCAGACACTGGCAGCCGACGTCGGCGACGCTCGGCGAGCAGTAGCCGCCCGGGCCGCAGTCCGAGTCGACCGCGCAATGGCTTTCGGTCTCGCAGAAGTTGGGTGTGCTGCTCGCGGCCGACCGGCGGCACGTGCACGGCACGCCGCCCTCGCAGTCCGAGTCCCTGAGGCACTCGTCGTAGGAGCAGCCGAGCGGCCCGACGGGGCCCAGCTCACCACCCAGCTCGCCGCAGCGGCCGTTCGCTCCGGCGTTGCAATCGGAGTCCTGCCCGCACGAGCCGCACAGGCACACGCTCCCGTCGGGTCGGACAAGCGCGTTTGACCCGCCGTCAGGGCACCCGCACGGCGCCGGCGTCACGGCGGCGCGCTGCGTGTTGCAAGCCGCGCCGGACGATCGGTGGTTCACGGGGACTCGCCCCGGTGCCGCCGGGGACGCGTCGCCGATCGACGGACAGCTCGCTGCGCTGCCGTCGCGCGAGGCGACACCGCCGTCACCACCGGGCGTCGCATCGCTCGACGAATCTCCAGGGTCGGAGTGTACCGTGGCATCGCCCGGCAGGCCGCCGGCGTCGCCGCCGCCTCCGACCGCGACGGACCCGCCGCAACCGACGGTCACGACGAAGATCGCGGCTCGTCCCGGGAATTGGTAGGACTGCGACATGAAGTCGGTGGTCACCGTCGAGCCGTCGCCATGGCGCAGTCTGGCACGCCGGACCCTGGGTGCAACGATTGCGGGCGAGTCGTCTTCCATCTGAGGACGGACATCCCCTCCGATCGCGTGCCCTTCGCCGTTGGGACGAGATGCCCCGACGACCGTCGCGGCAAAAATGCGCGGATGCGCCGGTGATTCGCTCCCATCGAAACGGATCGGATGTGTGCCTCGCAGGGGGCACGGGGAGTTTGCGACACTGCCACCAGCCGCCGGCGGCCTCGATGGTACGAGCGGCTCTGTCATGGACAGGGCGCCGGGAGCTGCGTCATGGCGTCGGGGAGCGGTCGTCGCCGCGAGCCTCCTCGGCCTGGGCACGTTCTTCCTCGTCGCTCGATCACCGGCGTCCGCACCGAGCGGCCCTGCAACCGCGGCCTCCGGTGCAGCCGAGAACCCCATCGCTCCCACCAGCGCTCCCGTCGAGTCGGCGCCCGACGCGTCCGTGCCGGGCGAGTAGTCAGCCGTAGCCGATCCGGCGGACCAAGCGCATTGCCGAGGCCCCAAGCTGTCACGAGCCCCTCGGTATGTGACAAGCGGCCGACCTAATTGGCGGGCCGATGTCGAGGCGGGCCTCGCGTTTCGGCTTCGCGTCTTAATTTAACCGATATCTTTTGAAGCTCCCGACAGACGGCGGTGAAGCACGCGCGCGTGCGCGCGCATGCGCGCGCACGGCTGAATCACCTCGAATCCGATGCGCACGCCGCTGCAGATGGAGGCGTGGTGGTTGGTACGCGCGCTGCAAGCCGGCGCGACCGTGAGAAACATTTCATCCGAGAGTTCCGTGATCGCTCCAGGCCCGCACTTGCTCCGGAACTCTATTGCCGACTTCTGCACCCGCTTCGGATTGACACCGCGACAGCGCGCGATCTTCGCGCTGCTCGTCGAGGGTCTGGCGCCGAAGGAGATCGCCGACCGTCTGTCGATTTCCAACGTCACGATCCGGCGCCACGCCGAAGACATCTATCGAAAATGCGCGATGCGCAGTCAGCGAGAGACGCTGGCTCTCTTCGCCCGCACGGTGATGGCGCTCGATGGCGGCGAAGCCGCGGCAGCGCAGCAATCTGAGTCCCAACCGCGCCAGATCCGTCCCGCGCCGGCCGACGGTCAGGCCGGCTCCTCACGATGACACGCTGCGTCTGAACTTCTTGGCGGGTATCGCCGGGAACTCTCGGCGTCTAGTTTCGGCCCCCCTGGCGTCCCGAATGGCGACGTCATGCGCGCCGACGCCTCTCCCATACATACCAAGGACAAATCAAAATGATTCCGCGAATTCTACGAATCGCCGCCTTCGCCGCCGTGCCTTTCGTCAGCCTCACCGCGGCTGCCTCCGCGCCTCAGATCGGCGCGTGGTTCAGCGCATCGGGAGTCCCCGATGGCATGCCCGTTCGCGACTGCCCCACCCATCAACCGATCTACGCCTACGCCTTCGAGTCGGATACTTCCGGAGCGGACCTCTCCATCGGTTCCCTTCAGTCGGCTTGCAACGTGTACGCGGGCATGTCGGGAAGCACGGCGTGGGCCGGAGATGGCGCCCTACACTTCTGCGGGGGACTCCGCCACCACCGCGTCAAGCTGTTCAACCAAAACGCGGACGGCTCGCTCACCACGCTCTGCGCCGGCTCCGATCCGAAGTCCGGGTTCCTCTGCAGCTCCGACTGGAACTCGGATCTGAGCACATCTCCCCAACCCACGAACACGACGCGATGCACGGTACCCGGTGCGCAGGCGCCGCGGACGCAGTTCTCGACCGACGGCGGGAGACACTTCGGCGCGTGCGACAACCGCGACCTTGTAGCCTTCTCGCTCGGTCAGGGCAACTGACGCGCGGGGCGCCCGCTCCGGCTCGGACGCTGGCGATCCGTCGGGATCAAGGTGTCCGCGCCGGGGCGGGCGCGCCAGAACCTCAATTCATTCGTTTCGCAGGGAGGCGCGGGTGTCGAAAGTCCGATTCGTATCGTGGTTCTTGCTGGCAATGGCCTCCGCCGGGACCGCTGGATGTGATCGCCGCCGGGCCGGCGCGGGGACGGCGGACCTGCGCAAAGGCGGGGACGGCGAGGTCCTGGCGAGGTCGGTCTTTCCGGCCGGAAGATGGCGTATCGCCACCTACGATCAACTCGCGAAGTCGCGAGTCTGGATCTCCCACGTCGTCATCATGCACAGGGGAACGCGGCCGAACGGGATCGGCCTCCGATCCCAGTGGTCGCCGGACGTGGCGCCCGATCGCTCACGGGAGGACGCCTACCGGATCGCCCTTGCGGCTCGCGACGAAGCCCGCGCCAATCCGGCTGCGTTCGCCGACGTTGCCCGCAAGTACTCGGATGACCCGGTCACCCAGGCGCGTGGGGGGAGCCTCGGCGGAGTGCAGTTGACCCGCCTGACCGCAACCTTCGTCGATGCGCTGGCGGCGCTGGAGCCCGGTCAGGTGTCCGATGTGATCGAGACGCCCATGGGCTTTCATGTGGCGATGCTCCGCCGGCCCCCGCCGATCGCATCGGTCGCCGGTGCCCGCATCGTCGTGCGCTACCAGTCGACCGACGGCGAGGAGCCATCGACCCGCACCCGCTCCGAGGCCATGGATCTCGCCGCGTCGATCGCCGCCGAGGCGCGGTCCGGAGCCGACTTCGGGGACCTGGCTCGCCTCCGAAGCGACAATCCCGATCGGGTCCGTGGGGGCGCCATGGGGGTCTGGTCGACCGGGGAGCCGGAGGCCGAGAACGCACTGGCCATCGAGGAGCTCGCGCGCATGGCGGAGGGCGAAGTCTCCGATCCGATCGATTCGCTCATCGGGTTCCAGGTGGTCAAGCGCACCGCGCCCGCGCCCGCAACGGAGTTCGCGATGCGCGCCATCCGCGTTCCGATCGGTGTGTGGTCGCCGACCGCCAGCGAGCCCGCAGCGACCACGCCGGCCCTTCCGGATCCGGCACTCGTGGACGCAACGACGATCGTCCGTAAGCTCCGCAGCGATCCGCGGTCCTTCTCGGTTCTCGTCGAAGGCCGCTGCTGCCGGACGCCCGCGCGCTGGGCGGAGGGCCACGGCGACCCGGTGGTGACGAGCGCGTTGGAGAAGCTCGCCATCGGCGAGGTGACGCCCGCTCCTGTCCGCATCTCGGGATATTACCTGGTTGCGGAGCGCGTCGACCCCGACGCCGTGTCGGCGGCGCCGAAGCCCACCGCGGGGATCCCGTCGCCGTCGGCCATCGACCTCGACGAGGTGATCCGCGCGAGCGACAGCGGACGCCTGGCGGCTGCGCTGGGCGAGCTGGCCTCGGCCGTCAAGACGCTGAGCCTTTCGGCGAACGAGCAAGAAACCCTTGCCCGCGTGCTCGAGGGGTTTCGTTCGGATCTGACGACGGCGAAGACGAACGATGCAAGGGTGGCCGCGTATCATGCCGAGCTGGGCAAGCTCTATCGCGGTCTGCCGGAGTCAAGCTACGCCCGCGTGTTCTCGGTCCTCGACGGCTGGGCCACGTCTCAGATTCTCACGCCGAACGGAACCTGATCGCCCGCGATGGACCGAACCGAGGTACTGGCGCAGCTGCACGCGGCCGCACGGGTCGTGCTGCTCGTCCTCGTGCTGCGCGCCTTTCCGGTCCTTGTCGCCTTTTTCGCCGCCGAGGCAGCGCGCGTCGCTCAGCGCGCGCTAGCCGTGGCCGTCTACACCCTCCTCGCCGCGGTCGCCGTCGCGTATGCGGGCTTCGGTGCGATCGACCTCGTCGCGACCTATGCCTACTTCGCCGCGGTCGTGGTGGTTCCTTACGCGGTGTCCGTCGCAACCAGTCGTCGCGACGTCCTCTTCGGTGCGGCATTCGTCGTGTTCATGTTGGCGCCCGCTTTGTTCGGTCTGCGCCTGCGGGCCACGATGCTGTGCCTCGGCTGGGAATTCATGTTAGCTGCGTACAGCTACGGCGTCAGCGCGCCTGCCCGACGCTCGTTCGCCGGATACGCCTCTTTCGTTTTCACCAATCCAGCGCTCGTCTACTCGCACCGCGGCGTGTCCATTGGGCCCCCGTCGCTGGATCGGCGGGGCTTCGTGCGCGTGCTGGAGGGGGGGGGCCGACTGTTCGCCTCGGAACTCCTTCCCTTCGTGTCGAGCCTCCTCTTTGGAGAGGAACCTCCAGGGGCGCTGCGTGCTCTGGCGAGCCTCTTCGTCATCGCTCGGTTCTACGCGGCGCACACGGGCCTCGCGTCGATCCAGATCGGACTCTGTCGCCAGCTTGGCCTCGAGCTCCCCGAGCGGTACGTGAAACCCTATCGCGCCGCGAGCCCGCGGGAGTTCTGGCGCCGATGGAACACCTACGTCGGACTCTGGATCGGGACGTATGTCTTTCGCCCCCTGGCCCTCTACGCGGGGCGGCGCTGGCGGCTGCGGGGGCGCAGGCTCTCCGTGCTATCGGTCCTGGTCAGCTTCGCCTGCGCAGGGATCCTCCACGATCTCGGCCCGTCTCTCTATCATCACGAACTCCGCCACTGGGGGGTCCTATGGTTCACAGCCAATGGGATTGTCCTGATCCTGTGGGAGCTCGTCGCGCGAACGACGGCGTGGTCGGCGAGACACCCCGTCTGGTCGGCGATCGGCCCCAGAGCTCTCGTGCTCGTTATCGCGATCGCGATGGCCGGGGCCATTCCCTGAACCTCGGCGCGCATGGGCCATCTCGTTCTTTTGCAGCCCGTTCAATCGAAGAGGATCGGGAGATCGCTCTCGATGACGTCGCCGATGTCGATCCGGATCGTCACCTGGCAACACGTCCTTCCTAGCAGCAACTGCGGAAAAGCGGCAGTGGAGGGATCGACAGGGACGTGATGGACTTACGTTCACGTCATGCGTGGAGAGAACACCAGTTGCGAGCGACGCCAACGTGGTCCCCGTTCCACCGTAGCAGGAACTCGCTCGACGCCGGATGAACGTTACGTGGCCAATTAGGTAGCGACGCGCATCACCTTGTTGACCGCGTAGTACCTGCCGACGATGTACCGTTCGCGATGCCCGGACCGCGATCGGTCGAAGGGGGTCGCGACACTCACGAGCTAGGAGGACATCATGAACCGTTCCTGGCTCTTCTTCGTCGGACCCGCTGCGGTCGCGTGCGTTTGCGTCGCCGGCTGTAGCGCCGACAACCTTCACTTCACCAAGACTCCCATTCGCACGCAGGCGCTGTCGCTGTCCTCGCTGGACCAATGCCCGACGTTCGACCCGTCGACGACGGCCGTCGGTCCGGACGGATCCATGATCATCGAGAAAGCGTGCGTGGAGGACGATGAGGGGAAGTACTACGCGATCCCATTCTCCGACACATCCGCGGGAGTGCTAGTCGTCCCGCCGGGGCACACGTACTCCTTCGTTTATCAGTTCGGGAGCGGATGGGTGCCCACGGCCGCGGCAGCCGCAGCGGCCGGGGCCGCGAGCGCCGTCGTGAGCACGCCGGACCCGCCCTGCGACGTCAGCGCCATCAACTACAGCGGTGGAAACGGGATGGCGACGGCGTGCGGTGGGCCGGTGACGGAGACCCCGGTGGCTTCGACGCTGGCCGTGCGCGGCGATGTCCTCACGCACACCGTGACCGCCCCGCCGCCGGCCGCACATGTGGTCGCCAGCACGCTCGACCTGCGGGTCCTCCTCCCCTCTCGCGGACTCGACATCGGCTTCGGCGCCAACTTCGAGACGGGAGCCGGCGACGGGGGCCCGTGACCGACCGTCGCCGTCTCTCGTATGCCGCGCCGATCGTCGCGGCGCTCGCGGCCATGACCACGAGCGCCCGCGCCGACTCGCTGCGATGGGAGCTCGCCACGGACGGCGACGCGTGCGACCTGGCTCGCCTCGCGCGCGAAGTGCAGCTGGCGTGCGACGCGCTCGGAAGCCAGTGCGGAGTCGTCACCGATGCGCCCGCGCACCGCGCCGTCTTGCGGTGCCCGAGCGACGGGCCCTGGACCGTCGACGCGTACGATGCGGCCGGACGGGTCGCGTGGACGTTCGCGCTCGAGGGCGACGATCGCGTGCGGCGGGCCGCGATCTGGATCGCGCGAACGCCGGCCGACGCGGCGGCGCCCACAGCGATGGGTGCGCATGCGTCCCCCCCGGCAACGCCGCCGCGGCCGGACGTGAGCCCGAACCTACCGTCCGGCGATCCGACATCGAAGCCATCGGCCACATCGCCGGGCTCCGACGGCGCATCGATGCCGCCGCATGCCACGATCGCTCCGGGCGAATCGACGCCCCCCGCAACCCGCACATCCTCGCGTCCGTGGGGACTGCTCGGCGCCGCGCGCATCGTGAGCGGCACGGGCTTCGGTCCGGCGGTGGGAGGGCTCGCGGAGGTCGGCTGGCTCGTCGGTCCACCGTATCTCGCGCTCGCGATCGATGCCACGGCCGAGCTCTCTCTCGCGTCACCCAATGGCTACTCCGAGACCGCGGCCCGCGTGGGGGCGGGAGCGTCGTATGGCGCGCCATGGGGCCGGCTTCCGCTCGGCGTCGCCGTGGAGGGCGGAGCCATCGCGGGGGAGGTGTCCGCACCGGCGGGGTACACGCCCTCATCGCTGGGGTTCGTGCATGCGTTCGCGCGTGCATGCCTCGCCGTCCAGCTCGGGGGCGCGCGCGAGTGGCGCCCGTATGCGGCCATATCTCTCATCGGGCAGGTCCCAGCGGTCCGCGTGACGAGCATCGCGGCGCTCGTGACGAGCTCACCATCGGTCTCGGGCGCACTCGACGTCGGAGTTGCATGGCAGCCGCGGTGAGAGGTCGCACAGCAGTCCCGTATGCGCTCGGCACGGCGACGAGCGACGGTCTCTCGTGGGACGAGCTCGTTGCCGTCGTGCACCGCCAGATGCGCAGCCTCGCGGGCCCCAGTCGCGAGCTGGAAGACCTGACGCAAGTCGCGCTCGAGCAGGTGGTGCGATCCGCGCCGCGCTTTCGCGGCGACGCGGAGCTCACGACGTTCACGTACACCGTCTGCGTCCACGTCGTCATGAACCAGTGGCGCTGGTGGCGCCGCTGGGCGCTCCGGTTTCAACTGGGACTGGCCGTGACCGAGCCGGAGGACACGCGGTCCGGTCCCGCCCACCTCGTCATCGAGCGCGAGCGCGCCGAGCGCCTGTACGCCTGCCTCGAACGTCTCTCGGCGGCCAAGCGCGTCGTCCTCACGCTGCACGATCTGGAGGAGCTGCCCGCATCGCGCGTGGCCGAGATCGTCGGGTGCCCGGAACCCACGGTGCGCTCCAGGCTCCGGAAGGCGCGCCGTGAGCTCGCCGAGCTCCTTCGGCTCGACCGCGCCTTCGACCTAACGGAAGGAGAGGAGCGATGAGCGGTCGCTGCACGTTTGCCGACGATCACGATCTGCAGTCGTCCGAGCTCGCCACGCACGCCGCCGCTTGCGGCGTCTGTGCCGATGTCCTCGCGCGAGGTCTGCGCGCCAAGGGGGCCTGGCAGTGGGCAAACGTCCGCGACGACGCGACGGAGCGATCCGCCCGCGAGCGCAGGCTCAAGAGCGTGGGCGGTGTTCGCCGTGCGCAAGGGCAGCGCGCTGCATGGCCGCTTCGAGCCGCCGCGTTCGCCCTGGCGATCGCCGCCATGTACGCGGTCATGGGGTGGGTTCGAGCGCCTCCTCGTGGAGCGCCGTCTGCCGGTGAAGCGCGCGTCGTCTCCGGGGTCCCCGTCGAGGCGGCCCGTACCGCGTCCAGCTCGCCGTCGATCGCGCCTACCGAGGAGGTCGGCCTCCGGGTCCTGGCGGTCGATGGGGGGCCCTCCGATGGATCGCATCGCAAGCTCGAGGTCGGCCGTACCCTGCGCTCCGGCGACTCGATCGACGTCCCGAACGGCGGCTTCGTCGACGTTGGGTACCTCGCGGACACGGCGTCGTGGATCGGCATCACCGGCCCCGCCGAGGCGGACGTGCGCGAAGAGAGCTCGACGGCGCTCGTCGTTCTGCACCGCGGGACGGCCCACGCGACGGCCGCCCGCGGCGCGATCGTCGCGACCGACGCGATGCGGACGCACGGCGAGCACGCGGCGTGGGTCGTGGAAGCGACACCGGAGCGGACACGCGTCACGACGACGCAAGGCCGCGTCGACGTCGAGCCGCCTGGGAGCGCTGCTGCCCGGCGCGTGGTGTCGACGGGCGAGGAGATGGAGATCGAGAATCCGCACGTTTCATCGAAAGAGGCGCCGGTATCAGAGACGACGGACACCACGGGCGCCTGGCGATCGGTAGAGAAATCGCTCGACGAAGGGGACCGCGACGCGGCCGAGTCCGCGCTGCGAAGCGTCTTGGCACATGAGCGCGAACCAGGACGTCGCGCCCGAGCCGCCCTGAGGCTTTCGGAGCTGCTGCTCGCGCGAGGAGCCCGCGACGAAGCCCGCCGTCACGCGGAGAGCCTGGCGCTCGGACGCGACGCGGCCATGGCATCCGAGGCGGTCTGGCTCTACGTCCGGTCGTTCCCCACGCCGCAAGGCCGCGCAAGCGCGTGGGCGCGCTTCCTCGCGACTTCGCCCCTTGGACCCATGATGCATGTTGCGCGCGTCGAGCGAGCGCGCGAGCTTCTCGACGCGGGGGAGACAGGGGAAGCGCGGGCCATCATCCAGGCACTGAGCGGAGAGGCCCTCGAGCCAGTCGCAGCGGATGGGTTGGCGGGGTTGCGGGCAAGAGTCGAAGGGACGGGCGGAGATGGGGGCGGCGACCGCTAGACGGAGAGGTTCGAGGAGGCTGCGATATCGACACAGCGGAACGTCCCGATGGGCCGAAGCGCAGCACTACGCTCGGGCCTCGGACGGGTCCGTCCGTGGCCGGACCGTCCTCGGTTGGCCGCGGGCCGCGCTAACCGCAGGACGGACACTTCGGGGAGCTCTCCGATCCGAAGTCGACCAGAACGTCACCCGAGCTGCGCGAGCAGCTCGCGGACAGCCGTCAAAACCGGCGTGGGCGCGAGAGGAACCGATCCGCGACTCCGCGCTGGTCGAGCACCTCGATGGTGCGTGA
>CALFNG010000411.1 GCA_937902985.1 uncultured Myxococcales bacterium | reverse complement strand
GCATACGAGATGCCTAAGTGACTGGAGTTCAGACGTGTTCTCTTCCGATCTGAGCGGGCGCTTCGACGTGGTGTTCAGCGCGCGCGCCGACAACGGGCCCGTGCGCGGGACGCGCGTCGTCGTCGTGGGCGACCCGCCGGCCGCCTCGCCTCCGGCGTCGTCGCCTCCGCCGGCCCCCGCAGACGATCCGAGCCGGCCGCCGGCCAACGCCAACGCGACGGGCGGGGCGAACGCGAAATGGCTCTAACCTCGCTTCGGAGCCGCGGCGGCCGCGCGGTGCTCGCGCGCGTCGCGATGATCGCGAGCGTCGGGATGGGCGTGGCCGCCGGCGCACCGGCCTACGCAGACGATCTCCCTCACGAGCACGTCACGCTGCTCGATCGATCGCACACCGTCGCCGAGGCCGAGGCCGGCATCATCGCGCTGCCAACGGCGCCGATCTCGCCCGCGAGCCGCGGTGGCAGCACGCCGCTCGGGGCCGTTGGCAATGGCGACGCGACGATCCAGACCGGCATTCACATCCTCTACCGTGCCACCCGCGACTGGGCGATCGGCGCTGGCGCCATCTTCGCGCCGCGCCCCACGAGCGACCCCAACTGCGCCAACTGCGGCGGAGCGAGCGGGCTCTCACGGTCGCACTCGCGGAGCTACCTCTTCCTGGGCGGCGAGGGGCGGTACTACCCGTTTCGCACGCGCTGGGTCGAGGGGTGGGTCGGCGTCACGGGCGGAACGATCGTCGTGGCCGATCGCTTCACCACGACGAGCGCGCCCATGGTGCCGTCGCTGCTAGGCACCAACCAGGTCACGGTCAGCAGCACGGGCTTTGCCGTCGGCGGTCAGGCCGGGGTCGACTACCTGATCTCCGACAGCTTCGTGGTGGGCCTCGCGCTCCGCGCCGACTGGTGGCTCCTGCCCGACGAGAGCCGCCTCTTGAGCTCATGCGACGCTATCAACGACTGTCCGACCCTGCACGGCAGCGTTGCGGCCTTCGAGCTGGGGGTCACGATGGGATACCGCATCCCGCTGTAGCGTCCACGCTGGCACACTGTGCACACGTTGGCTTCGAGTCGGCTTCGCATCAGCTCCGGTCTGCTCCGCTTGCCCGCGCCTCGCCACGAATTCCGACGGGCGGTCCATGCGCGGCACGGGATCGCGGGTTAAGCTTACTCGCGAGTGAGTCGTGGGGCGCTCTTGCCCCTCAATCGAAGTTCAGCGGAGGTCTGCCATGTCACGATGGCTGGTACTTGCCGTGTTCTCGGTGGCGCCGCTGGCGTTTGGCTGCGGATCGTCGCTACGTGCGGGGCTGAGCAACGTGCCCAACCTCGGCGGATCGCCGATCGCCGAGGGCCGCGCCAACGGCGTCGTATCGAACGGCATCAACGACGTCGTCGCGAATGGCGACGACGCATGCGGTCGCTACGCCGAGCACGGCGTGCTTCGCTATCAGTTTCCGCCGTGCCCGACCAGGGCGCCCGTGCACCCGGTCGCGAGCGTCTCGCCGGCCCCGGCTGTCGATGACGCGTCTCGCGGGCTCGTCCAGCCCTGGGTGAACCACTTCTACACCGGGTGGCCGTGCCCGGAGTCCAGCTCGAACGCGAGCGCTTCGCGAAAGCCTCACGCCTGGTCGGCGATCGACTCGACCGTTGCCGAGTGCGCGGTCCCGCAGCAATAGAGAGAGAGAGAGAGAGAGAGAGAGGCGGGGTCGCGAAACGGGCCCCGCTTGGCGTCCCCGCCGTTCGCTCTACCGTCTGGCTTGGGCGCCGTTCGCTCGGGCTTGGCCAAGCTAGTCAGCTGTCGAGACCGGCCTCGGCGACATAAGCCCGGGCGAGCTCGTCGCACGCGGCGTCGTGCGACGGGTGGAAGTCGCGCTTCAAATACGCGCGCATCGCGGCTCCGAAGTCGGGCGCCGTGTACTTCGTGCGGCGCTCTCGCCGCGCGCGGAGCTCGCGCCTCACGCGCCCCAGCGAGGGACGCTCCTGCGCGAGCAGCGTGCCGGCCCCGAGCATCCAGAGGCCGAACAGCATGCTCGTCGCGACGGCGAGCCCGCCCACCCGCAGCGCGTAGCTGGGATTGACCTCGTTCAAGACGTCGAACGCGACCGACCGGTGCTCGATCTCTTCGACCGCGTGCCACAAGAGAAGCGCGCGCATCGTGGGCTCTTTGAGCAGGAGCGCGCCCTCGGCCTCGCGGGCCAGCGCGTTGGTGGCCATCGTCGCCGTGAAGTGCTCGCACGCCGCGGTTGCCGCGAGGCACAGCTCGGCGGGCGCCACCTTCTCGACGAAGCCGTAGGCGAAGGCCTCGTAGAACCGGAGAAAGGGCCGGATCGTGTACCCCTGCTTCTCGAGCGCCTCGAACTGCCGCTCGTGCGCGTAGGCGTGCAGGCCCTCTTGCCCGGAGAACCCCTTCACGTCTTCGCGGAGCTGTGGATCCCGGATGCGATCGAGATAGTGGCGCACGCTCCGGACGAAGAAGCGCTCACCCGCGGGAAAGAGGAGGTTCAGGCCGTTGGCGAACGCGGTCCCCACGGTGCTGCCCGCGAACCAGTGCCGCGGTACGGCGTCGAAGTCGAAGCGGGGGGAGCGAGGTCGGATGGCCGGGGTCAGCGGCCCGTGAGCACGAAGCGGGGAACGGGCTGTAACGAGCGAGTCGGTCGAGAGCGGTGCTGCGGCGGCCATCGGGGACCTCTTCCCTCATAAAGATATAGGATTGCCCGAGCCAAAGTCATCCTGGGCGTTTCCTGGGCACTTCGGGGCGATCTAGGCTTCGCGAGTGCTCCCCCTTTCGCCGCCCCGACCTTCGCTCCGTGCGCCCCGGGGCGCCGCCCTCTCTTGCAAAGGGTGGGTTCAAGAAGCCGCCCTTCGCATGCTCCACAATAACCTCGATCCCGAGGTGGCCGAGCGCCCCGACGATCTCGTCGTGTACGGCGGCACGGGCAAGGCCGCGCGCAACTGGGCCGCGTTCGACGGGATCGTCCGGGAGCTCCGCGCCCTCGAGGGCGACGAGACGCTGCTCGTGCAGTCGGGCAAGGCGGTCGGCCGCCTAAGAACGCACCCCGACGCGCCGCGTATCTTGATCGCGAACTCGAACCTCGTGCCCAAGTGGGCCACCTGGGACGAGTTTCGGCGCCTCGAAGCCGCGGGCCTCACGATGTTCGGGCAGATGACGGCGGGTTCGTGGATCTACATCGGCACGCAGGGCATCTTGCAGGGCACGTACGAGACGTTCGTCGCCGCGCGCAAGGCGTTCCTCGGTCGCGGCGAGGTGCGCTACGAGCGACCCCTCTGGGTGCTCACCGCGGGCCTCGGGGGCATGGGCGGCGCGCAGCCGCTCGCGGCGACGATGGCCGGAATGAGCTGCCTCGCGATCGAGGTCGACCCGGCTCGCATCGCGAAGCGACTGGCCACGCGCTACGTCGACGAGCGGATCGACGATCTCGACGCCGCGCTCGTGCGCATCGAGGCGGCCGCCCGCGAGGGCGTCCCCGTCAGCGTCGCGCTGTGCGGGAACGCCGCCGAGATCTTCCCCGAGCTCGCGGCTCGCGGGGTCGTTCCCGATCTCGTGACCGACCAGACCGCGGCCCACGATCCGCTGACGGGCTACGTGCCCATCGGCCTCTCGATCGCCGAGGCGGGCGATCTTCGCGCCGAGGATCCTGACGGGTACGTCGAGAGGGCCAAGGCGAGCATGGCCGAGGAGGTCTCCGCGATGCTCGCGATGAAGAAGCGCGGCGCCGAGGTCTTCGACTACGGCAACAACATCCGCGCCGGCGCGCGCGACGCCGGCTGCGCGCAGGCGTTCGAGATCCCGGGGTTCGTGCCCGCGTACATCCGGCCGCTCTTCTGCTCGGGAAAGGGGCCCTTTCGCTGGGTCGCGCTGAGCGGCGAGCCGGCCGACATCGCCGTGACCGACAACGCGGTGCTCGCGGTGGTCCCCGGTGACCCGGACCTTCACAAATGGATCGCCCTGGCGCGCGAGCGGGTGGCCTTCCAGGGGCTGCCGGCCCGCATCTGCTGGCTCGGCTACGGCGACCGCGCGAAGGTGGGCCTCGCCTTCAACGAGCTCGTACGCACGGGCCGGGTCAAGGCGCCTCTCGTCATCGGTCGCGATCACCTCGATTGCGGGAGCGTCGCGTCGCCCTACCGCGAAACCGAGGACATGAAAGACGGGTCCGACGCGATCGCCGACTGGCCTCTGCTCAACGCCATGGTCAACACGGCCGCCGGCGCGAGCTGGGTTAGTCTGCACCACGGCGGCGGCGTCGGCATCGGCCTGAGCATCCACGCCGGCATGGTCGTCGTCGCCGACGGCACCGCCGAAGCCGCCCGCAGGATCGAGCGCGTCCTCACCACCGATCCCGGCACCGGCGTCCTCCGCCACGCCGACGCCGGCTACGAAGCGGCGGTCGACTTCGCCCGCGAGCACGGGGTTCACGTCCCTCATCGCGCTTAGGTCGCTGGGTCTCTCTCGCCAATCTCTGCTTTGGTGCGCCAAGCAAGCTTCGACCTGGAGGATGCCATGTGATGCCTTCACTTGAC
>CALFNG010000410.1 GCA_937902985.1 uncultured Myxococcales bacterium | reverse complement strand
GGCCGCTCCGGCCGCGAGCAGGGTGCTCCGCACGAAGACCTCGGCGGCCTTGTACGAGCTCCGCACGAGCGGACCCGAAGCGACGAACGCGAAGCCCATCGCCCGCCCCTCGCGGGCGAACGCGTCGAAGCGCTCGGGCTCGACGTAGCGATCGACCTCGGCGTGCTTCGCCGACGGGCGGAGATACTGGCCGAGCGTGACGACGTCGACCCCCGCGCCGCGGAGATCGCGCATCGTCTCGAGGACCTCGTCGTCGGTCTCGCCGATGCCGACCATGATCGAGCTCTTCGTCAGGGTCGCGGGCGAGCCCTCCTTGGCCCACGCGAGCACCGCGAGCGACTGCTCGTAGCTGCAGCGCACGTCGCGGATCGTTCGCTGGAGGCGCCGCACGACCTCGATGTTGTGCGCCCACACGTCCGCGCCCGCATCGAGCGTGGTCTCGACGTTGCTGCGGTGCCCGCCGAAGTCGCCGAGCAGCGTCTCGACGAGCATGTCGGGGCGCAGCTCCTTGAGGCGCCGCACCGTCTTCGACACGTGCTCGGCCCCGCCGTCGAGCAGGTCGTCGCGGTCGACCATCGTCATGACGACGTACTGGAGCGGCATCTTCGACAGCGCCCGCGCCACGTGCTCCGGCTCCCGCACGTCGACCGCGCCCCGCGGCTGCCCGGTGGTCACGGCGCAGAAGCGGCAGCCCCGCGTGCAGGTGTCCCCGAGGAGCATCACCGTGGCCGTACCCTCGCTCCAGCACTCGCCTACGTTGGGGCAGCGCGCCTCTTCGCAGACGGTGTGAAGGTCGAGGCTACGGAACGTCGCCTTCAGCTCCGCGTACCGCTCGCCCCCCGGCGCTCGAACCTTCAACCACGGCGGCTTCGGCGACGACACCATCGTCCCCTCTCCCTAGCACGCGCGCCCGGCGCCCACGGCCCCACGCGATTAAATCCTTCCGGTCTTCCCGCCTTCCTGGTCAATCCTCTCGAGCGCCATGAGGCCGGCTTCGCCGGGGGGCGTGACTTCGCCTCGCTCGGTGAAGATGGAGCGAATGAGGCCCGCGGGGGTCACGTCGAAGGCGGGGTTCTCGACGCGGGCTCCAGCGGGAGCGATCGGGACGCCGCCGCAGGTTCGCACTTCGTGCTCGCTTCGCTGCTCGATGGGGATGGCGTCGCCGTCGGGGCACGCGAGGTCGACGGTGCTGAAGGGAGCGGCGACGTAGAACGGGACGCCGTGGGCCCTCGCGAGGCACGCGACGCCGTAGGTGCCGATCTTGTTCGCGACGTCGCCCGACCGGGCGATGCGGTCAGCGCCCACCACGACGAGGTCGATGCCGCCGCGCCGCATCCGCTGCGCGACCATCGAGTCGGTGATGAGCGTGACGTCGAAGCCGTCGCGCGCCAGCTCCCAGGCCGTGAGGCGCGCTCCCTGGAGCACGGGCCGCGTCTCGCACGCGACGACGCGGACGCGCTTGCCCGCCTCGCGCGACGCGCGCACGACGCCGAGCGCGGTTCCGAAGCCGCCGGTGGCGAGCGCGCCCGCGTTGCAGTGCGTGAGGATGACCGCGTCTCCGGGGACCCGCTCCGCGCCGATGCGGCCCATCGCGCGGCAGGCGGCCACGTCTTCGCTGTGGATCGCGCGCGCCTCGGCCGCGAGGCGCTCGACGCGCGCGGGCGCCGCGAGAGACCGGACCTGCGTCACGACGCGCGCCATGCGGGCGAGCGCCCACGAGAGATTGACGGCCGTGGGCCGCGTACGGTGGAGCCGGAGCGCGGCGGCGGCCATTTCCGAGGCGAAATGCGGCTCGCCCGCCGGGGCGCCGGCGGCGGCGAGCACGAGCCCGTAGGCCGCGGCGATGCCGATCGCAGGCGCGCCGCGCACGGCGAGGGTCTCGATCGCCACCGCGACCTGCTCGACGTGATGCAGCCGCTCGTAACGCTCGTCGAGCGGCAAGGCGCGCTGGTCGAGGAGCACGACCTCGCGGTCGCCCGGCATGAGCTCGATCGCCGAGTACGACGCGCCGCTGAGCGGCGCCGGGTGCGGCAGCGTGGACCCCGCGGTCCCCACGGTCCCCACGGTCACGTATGCGCCGCCCCGTGTCACGACGGCGGTCCGCCGGGCTCGCCGCTCCGCGAGCGCGCGAGGCGAGCCGCGATCTCATCGGTCGCCGTGCCGAGCTCGAGGATCGCCTGCTGCTTGTCGCCGCGGAAGTAGGCGCGCACCCCCTCGACGAGGGTCATCGCCAGGCTCACGTTGATCCCGCGCTCGGCGAGCTCTGCGCCGACGTCCGCGGTCTTGAGGAGCGCTTCGAGCTCGGCAAAGACGTCGTCGATTTCGCCGGCGCCGCTCATACCCCACTCATCCCCGGCTCATACCACGGCCCGGCCGGGGAACTCCGAGACCGTCGCCTTCATCTTGGCCAAGATGTCTTCGGCCCGACCCGCGAACTTCTGGGCCTCGGCGGCGACCGTGGGATTGTCCGCGTGCTCGGGGGTGCGCCGCAGCAGGTCGGCGTACGCGCGGAAGCTCCGCGCGAGCTCGACGTCGTTCCCGAGCTCCTCGAAGATCGCGATCGAGCGCTTCAGGTGGTCCGCGCCGTCGCCCCAGGCCTCGGGGTTGGCCGCGGCGGTGACCGCGCCGAGCGCGCGGAGGGCGATGCCGAGCTTCACCTTGCACTCGGCGTCGGTCAGGAGCTCGACGGCGCGCTTGAGCGAGTCGCGCGCCCTGGTGAAGTCGCGCCGCGTCGCGTACGCCTTGCCGAGAGCGCTCCGCGCGTCGGCAAGCCCGACGCGATCGCCGAGCTCGTCGGCGAGGTCTTCGGCCTGCTTGAAGAGGCCCAGCGCCTTCGTGGCGTCTCCCATGCGGTCGAAGGTCGCGCCGAGGTTCGTCAAGATGAGGGCGATGCGGTTCCGATCGCCGGTCTCCTTCGCCGCCTCGTACGCCTCCTGGAACATGGCCCGCGCGCGCTCCTCGTCTCCGATGGCCTGAGCGATGCCGCCGAGGCTGTAGAGCGCGTGGCTCGCGCCGACCAGGTCACCGATGCCGCGGCGAATGCGGAGCGCCTCGTCGAACGCTTCAACGGCCAGCTTGTAGTTGCCCGCGTCCTGCTGCACGAGGCCGAGGTTGTTGAGGCTCGAGGCCAGGTTCCGCGCGTCGCCCAGCCGGCGCCGTATCGAGAGCGCGCGCGCGATGTACTCGACCGCGAGCACGGGATCGCCCCTTAGCCAGTGAAGGCGCCCGATGTCGTCGAGGGTCCCGGCGGTGCCCTGCTCGTCTTGCGCCTGGCCGAAGAGCGCCAGCGACGCGGTGAGCTGGCGGCTCGCCTCGTCGAGGCGGCCGGTCTCCCGGCAGAGCCGACCCATGCGCGAGTGCGCGGCGCCCCCCTTGCTCCGGAGGTCGAGGCGCCACGCGCGCGTCAGGAGGTCGACGTAGGCGCGGTACGCCTCGTCGTTCCGGCCGAGCGCCTGGAGCACGTCGCCGTGGTGATGGAGCGCCTTCAGGCGGAGGTCTTCGTCCGCGGGATCGCACTGCTCGAGGAGCTGCAGACCCTTGGCGAAGAGATCGGCCGCCTTGGCGTTCGCGAAGCGCGAGCGGGCCTCTTCGGCCGCTTGCACGTACGACCCCGCGGCGAGCGCGGCGGCCCCCGCCTTCTCCCGGTGCCGCGCCAGCATCTCGAGGTACCCCTCGCTGGCGTCGGCGTTGTCGCGGAACGTGAGCCACTCGGCGATCGCCCGATGGTGCCGGCGCGCGGCCGCGGGCGGCGTGAGGCGCACGAGTGCCTCGCGCTCGAGATTGTGCTTGAAGACGAATTCCTCGTCGCCGGGAAAGGTGCTGTCCGGCAGCCGGAGCACGTAGTCGCGCTCGATGAGGTCCATCAGGAGCTGCCGGATGACGACCACGTCTTCCGCGGCCTCGCCTGCCTCCCAGAGCTCGGGCGGCGACTCGCTCTGCCGGTGGATCGCGATCAGCCCGCCGAGCCAGAAGACGCCGCCCATCGCCGCGGCCTTCTCGAGGAGCTGTCGCTCCTCGGAGACCAGCGCCGCGATGCGCGCCTGCACCGCGTCCTGCACGGTGAGCGGGAGCTTCACGTCGGCGAGCTTCTCGGGGTGAACGCTCCAGCGCTCGTCTTCGAAGTCGTCGGTCACCTTGAGCACGCCGCTGTCGTGGTAGATGCGCACGATCTGCTCGAGCAGGGCGGGGTTGCCGCCGGCGAGGGTCACGGCCGAGTCGACGAGCTCTTCGACCTCCTCGACGTCTCCGCAGGGGCCGAGCAGATCGTGCATCACCGCCGCGGCGTCGGCGTCGGCGAGGGGCGATAGCTCGATCGTGAGGTGACGATCGCTCCCGCTCCGCCGCCATCCGTCGCGCCGCGCGAGCATCTCGGGCCGGGCGATGCACACGAGCAGCATCGGGCCGCGAAGGCTCTCGACCAGGTACGAGAGCAGCTCGAGCGAATCGTCGTGCGCCCACTCCAGATCGTCGAACATGAGGACCAGCGGGTCCTTGCCCTTGCTGGCGTCGGTCTCGAGAAAGCTCTTGATGATCGCCCGCCGCATCGAGCGAATCTGTTGAGGATCTCCCTCTACGGCCTTGATGAGCGGCGAGTCCTGGAAGCGGAGGTCGAGGAGCTGCCCGAGGAAGTATGCGACGTCGCCGACCTTGCGGTCCTCGAGCACGGCGGCGAGCTGCGTCCGTACCTGCGCCTTGGCGGCCTCGGGGTCCATCCCCTCGATCGTGCCGAAGCGAGCCCGCAGCACGCGAGCGAAGACCTCGTAGGCGGGGCCCCCTTCGCGGGCTGAGCCGCGGTACACGCGCGGCGCGGCTCCCGACGCGTCCCGCGTGCGGACGAGGAAATCGCGAACGAGGCGCGTCTTGCCGAGCCCCGCCGCGCCGACGACGGTGACCGTGCGGGTCTGGCGCTTGTCGCGTGCGGCGGCGTAGGCCCGCTCGATGTCGCGCATCTCGGCGGTCCGTCCGGCGAGCGCGGCGCGGCGCTCGGTCGCAGAGAACCGCGAAGAGGGAAAAAAGCTGTCTTGGGGCACGTTCGGCGCAGGATAGCTCACCGGCTGGATGACGTCCGCGGCTCCGTCCGTACGGCGCCTGCGACGCGGAGCCCCGCGCGCCGCAGGCCGCAAAGTTGGCGCAAACTTGGCCATCGTCAACCCGGCATGGTCTGCCTCGACCCTGTGCGGCCCGCTTCACTCGCATTCACCGCGTTGATGACGACGCTGACGCTCGCAGCAGGGGCCTTCTCCGGCCCCGCGCCGAAGTCCGGACCCCAGGCGGAGCGGCACGCGGGGCGGGTCGCCCGCGCCAACCCCATCGGCCTTGCCGCACTGCGCTATGGCCGCAGCCTCGGCTCACCGACGGAAGGGCACCTGCTCGGCGGCGCACACCTCGTCGAGACCGAGTACCTGCGCATCGAGCCCAGCGACATGGCCGGCGATGTCCGCTGGGGCCTCGAGCCGCTGGTCACGATGATCGACCGCGCGGCCCGGTCGGTGCGCCAGAGATTCCCGGGAACGATCACGTCGGTGGGCCACCTCTCGCGCGACGGCGGCGGCGACGTCGACGGGCACCGCTCGCACGAGAGCGGCCGCGACGCCGACGTCGGGTTCTTCGTGCGGAGCCGCAACGGCAAGCAGCTGATGGCGCCGCACTTCGTGGCCTTCAACGCCGACGGGAGGGCCCCGACGTGGCCGGGCGCCTACTTCGACGACGCCAAGAACTGGACCCTCGTCTCGTCGATGGTCGAAGACCCCGAGGCGCACGTGACGCACCTCTTCGTGGCCGCCCCGTTGCGCGCGCGTCTCCTCGCGTACGCCGAGCGCGCGGGCGCTCCCCAGGGCGCCCGGATGCGCGCCGCCGAGCTGATGCAGCAGCCGCGCGGCGTCCTGCCGCACGACGACCACTTTCACGTGCGCATCGGGTGTCCCGTCCACCAGGGCGGCTGCGTCGAGAACCCGTCGATCCGCGTCGTGCGTTCGGCGCCCTCGCTGCTGGCGCACGGGCACCGCTCGCCCGCCTCGCGCGGACTCGTGACTCCGGCGCCGAAGCGCGGGCTCGCCTCGGCCCCGGCGATTGCGCCCCTACCCCTCCCGCAACGCGATCAGCCGGGCGAATCGGAGCCGGAGCCGGTCGACCCGCCGGCGCTGCTATCGCTGCCTGTTGACGACGTCGACGGGTGAACGAGCGCCCCGACGGGGCGCCAGACGGGGCGCCAGACGGGGCGCCAGACGGGGCGCCAGACGGGGCCATCATGCAACCCGCCGGGGGGGGGCGAGCGTGGCCGAGTTGAACCGCGAGGCCAGGTTCACTACGGTTTTCGCCGCGAGAGCTCGATCGAGAGCCCCATCGAGGAGAACTGCTTGAACAAGGTCTTCCCTTCTGCGGCCGATGCCGTGCGCGACATCCCCGACGGCGCGACGGTGCTGGCGGGTGGCTTCGGGTTGTGCGGCATCCCCGAGAACTCGATCCGGGCGCTGCGCGAGCTCGGCACCCGGGGCCTCACGGTCGTGTCGAACAACTGCGGCGTCGACGACTTCGGCCTCGGCGTCCTCCTGCGCAACAAGCAGATCGCCAGGATGGTCTCGAGCTACGTCGGCGAGAACAAGGAGTTCGAGCGCCAGTACCTGTCGGGCGAGCTCGAGGTCGAGCTCACTCCCCAGGGGACGCTCGCCGAGCGCCTGCGCGCCGGCGGCGCGGGCGTCGTCGCCTTTTACACGCCCACGGGCGCCGGCACCGAGATCAGCGAGGGCGGCCTCCCCGTTCGGTACGCCGCCGACGGGAGCGTGGCGCTGGTCTCGGCGAAGAAAGAGACGCGCGAGTTCGACGGGCGCCTCTATGTGCTCGAGCCGGCCATCACGGGCGACTACGCGCTCGTCAAGGCGTGGAAGGGCGACCGCTTCGGCAACCTCGTCTACCGCCACACGGCGATGAACTTCAACCCGATGATGGCCACCGCGGGCCGGGTGACGATCGCCGAGGTCGAGCAGCTGGTCGAGGTGGGCGACCTCGATCCGGATCACGTCCACACGCCGGGGATCTACGTGCAGCGGATCTTCCAGGGCACGCGCTTCGAGAAGCGAATCGAGCGCAAGACGACCCGCGCGGCCGTCGGCGGGGCGGCATGACGGCGCCCCGGCCTCCGGCATCGGGCGCAGCGCAGGCGCCGCCCGCCTCGCCCGCCTCGGGCGCCGTGTCGGCGCGCGACCGCATCGCCCGCCGCGCGGCGAAGGAGCTCCGCGACGGGTACTACGTCAACCTCGGGATCGGAATGCCGACCCTCGTCGCCAACTTCATCCCAGAGGGGGTCGACGTCGTCCTCCAGAGCGAGAACGGTCTGCTCGGCATCGGGCCATACCCGTCGCCCGAGAGCGTGGACCCCGATCTCATCAACGCTGGCAAAGAGACCGTGACGATGCTCCCGGGCAGCGCCATCTTTTCGAGCGCCGAGAGCTTCGCGATGATTCGCGGTGGCCACATCGACCTCGCCATCCTCGGCGCGATGCAGGTCAGCGAGCACGGCGATCTCGCCAACTGGATGATCCCCGGCAAGATGGTCAAGGGCATGGGCGG
>CALFNG010000409.1 GCA_937902985.1 uncultured Myxococcales bacterium | reverse complement strand
TGTTCCGACGAACTGCGTTCGTATAGAGAGGCAACATCGACGGCTCCAGAAAATTGGTGTCGGCGCCGACGCGCACCGGAAAGCGCCAGACATGCTGCGCAACGTGCGCTCCCACTATCTGCTCGGCAAAAGGATGCACATTGACCGCGAGGAGTACGAAGCCGGGGCTTTTGGCATCTGGGGCCTCGATGATCTTCCGCTCCACGACTGGAGGACTCGGCGACAGGTGCTTCGCTTGCGCATCCGCGAAGCCATCCGAAAGTTGTTCGGCTAGGTCGCGCGCCATCCCCGGATACGTGAGGGGCTCGTTGTCTCGTGACGTTCCAATAAGAACGACTCCGCCGACCGCGTTCGTGAATGCGGCCATGTCCTTCGCCATCTCGGACCGCGCTTTCGGATCATAGCCGCTCTTGAAGTCCACGCGCTGTGCCTCCGCCGTTCGAGTTAGCGGTTCCCTTGCCGGCAAGTCGTCGGGCGAAAGAATGGGCTTGAAGAGTGTCATGACGGCGCCACGAGAGCGCGCGCGTCCCTCAGAGCGTACAAATGCTCGGTGAGGAAACGCATGTCCGGGATCGTCGGCAAAATCTCATCGAAGTGCAAGCGATGCGGCGGGGATCCGTACTTCGGCGACGGGTCCGCGGTCGACTCCGGCCGTCTCAACCTGCGCCGAATCCCCGGACCTGTAGGACGGTCGGAGCCGCGAGGTGCGCGAGCGCACGAAACCAAGGAGAGAAGTCCTTGCCGTGTGGAATTGGTCGGAGAGGCGGGGTTTGAAAGCGCGAAATCTGCTGAGTTCACGGGGTTTCGTGACGACTCACGTACGGAGGGCCCTCCGCGAGTCGACGTAAGTGCGCAGGAGCTGGTCGCGTTTGGTCCACCGAAAACCGAGGGCTCGAGCACCGTCGAAGATGCCCTCGCGAGGGCGATCGAGGGCGCTGTCGCCGCCGGTCGGTGGGACGTCGTCGCCCAGCTTGCCAGGGAGCTCGAGGTGCGCCGCCTCTCTGCCCGCTGGGGTCGTTGAGCTACCGGTTGGCCGGCGCCGAGGACGGGCAGCGCCGTGAAGTGTTCGGTAGGCGGTGCGAGCGAGGTGGCGCGCTGTGACCTTCTGTTGACCTTCGCTGCTCATGCACACTCTCCTCGTGAGTTGTCATCACCATGCTGGCCAACACGACGACCAGGTCGGCATGGACGTCGTCGGCGATGGCCATCCTCGCGGCGCAGCGGACGCCGAGAGTCCTGGGCCAGGTCGCGATCTGTCCCGGGCGGCACGGATGCCTTGATCGACCCCCGAGCGTGGTGCAGCCCTTCGGGATCTCCTCTCTAGTGGCCGGCAATGGGCACTACCCGAGATCCAGCCCCGGGTAGAGCGGATGCGCGTCGAGCAGCTCCAGGGCGGCGCTCCGGGTTCGCGCTGCGCGCCCCTCGCCGAGCGCGTACTTCGCCTTCGAGTTGCTGCCGTCGGCGGTCACGGTCGGCCTGGTGTCGCCGAGCACTTCGACGATCAACGTCGCCACCCGGTCCATGTCGTCGGCGCCGAAGCCGCGACTGGTGAGGGCCGGCGTCCCCAGGCGAACCCCGGATGTGTACCAGGCGCCGTTCGGGTCGCGCGGGATCGCGTTGCGATTGGTGACGATCCCCGACTCGACCAGCGCCGACTCCGCCTGCCGGCCGGTGAGACCGAACGACGTGACGTCGAGCAGCACCAGGTGGTTGTCGGTGCCGCCGGTGACGAGACGAGCGCCGTGGCGCATCAGCCCGTCGGCGAGCGAATGCGCGTTGTCGGCGATGGCCGTGGCGTACGTGGCGAACTCCGGCTGGCGGGCTTCGGCGAGGGCCACGGCCTTGGCGGCCATCACCTGGCCGAGGGGGCCCCCGAGCACCATCGGGCAACCCCGGTCGACGGCGTCGGCGAACTCGGGCTGGCAGAGCACCATGCCGCCGCGCGGTCCGCGCAACGATTTGTGCGTCGTCGTGGTGGTGACGTGGGCAAACGGCACGGGGTCGAAGTCGCCGGTGAACACCTTGCCCGCGACCAGACCGGCGAAGTGCGCCATGTCCACCATGAGGGTCGCGCCCACCTCGTCTGCGATCTCGCGCATGACGGCGAAATTGACCTTGCGCGGATACGCCGAATACCCGGCGATCAGGATGAGCGGCTTGAACTCCCGTGCCATTCGCCGGACCTCGGCGTAGTCGAGCAGCTCGGTGTGGGCGTCGGTACCGTAAGAAGACTGGTGGAACATCTTGCCGGAGATGTTCGGGCGGAAGCCGTGGGTGAGGTGACCCCCGGCGTCGAGGGCCATGCCGAGCATCCTCTGGTTGCCGAGCGCGGAGCGGAGCGCCGCCCAGTCGGCGTCGCTGAGATCGTTGACGTGCTTCACGCTCGCCCGGGCGAGGGCGGGCGACTCGATCCGCTGCGCCAGGATCGCCCAGAACGCGACGAGGTTCGCGTCGATTCCGGAGTGCGGTTGGACGTACGCGTGCGGAGCGCCAAAGAGCGCCCTGGCGTGATCGACGGCGAGCCGCTCGACGGCGTCGATGTTCTGACAGGCCGCGTAGAAGCGATGCCCGACGGTGCCCTCGGCGTACTTGTCCGACAGCCACGTGCCCATCGTCAAGAGCACCGCGGGGGACGCGTAGTTCTCGCTGGCGATGAGCTTCAGCGAGGCGCGCTGGTCGGCCAGTTCGGCGCGGATGGCGTCGGCGACCCGAGGCTCGGCGGCACCGATCACCTGCAGCGCGCTGCGGTACGCCGCGCTGGCGGCCTGGCCGTCGAAGGGGGGCGCGAATGCGTTGGCGATCTCGGTGGAGCGGGTGCGGGTCTGGGTCATGGGACGCCTCTCGTGTCTTTCAGGACTGCGCGAACACCATCAACCTGCAAAGCCCGGCGTCGCGCTTCTGGCTCGGGCATTTCCGCGCCCTACACGTTCAGATCGGGATCTTCCGAGCGGTACCACCGGCTCGCGACGCGCACCGCGTTCGTGGCCGCGCCGAGCCGCAGGTTGTCGCCAATGACGGTGAGGCACACGGTGCGGCCGCTGGGGTCGCGGTCGTCGGCACGCAGGCGGCCGACGAGGGCGCGGTCGCGGTCGTGCACGCACGAGAGGGCGGTCAGGCCGTCGCCCGTGTTGCCCGCGAACCAGCGAACGAAGGGTGCCTGACTCCCGTCGGCGAGAACGGCGGAGATCTCGTCGAGCGACGCCTTCTTTCCGAGCGTCAGCCAGAGGTGCTCGTAGTGGCCGACCGCGACCGGCACGCGGCTGCACTGCGCGGAGATCGCGAGGCCCGGGAGGCGGAGGATCTTCTTGCTCTCGAACGTGAGCTTGCGCTCTTCCGACGAGAAGCCCGATGCGTCGGTGCCCCCGTTGTGCGGGAACGTGTTGCCCGCGTAGGCCTTCGCATCGAAGCGCACGCCGAGCCGGTCGGGCTCAGAGTATGCGCGGCGCGAGTCGGCGAGGAACTGATCGAGCACCGCCACGCCGGCGCCGCTGATGGCCTGGTAGGTCGCGGCCGTGACCGACTCGACGCCGAAGTGATTCTGGAGCGGCCCGAGGGCCAGCGTCAGCGGAATCGTCGTGCAGTTCGGGTTGGACACGAGGCGCACGACGTCGGTCACGAGATCATGGTTCACGCCGGCCGCCACGAGCGGCACGTTGGGGTCGGCCCGGTAGGTGTTGCTCTTGTCGATGACGCGGTACCCGAGCTCGAGGAGCCTGGGCACGTATCGCTTGCTGTGCTCGTCGTCGAGGGCCACGAACGCCACGTCGCCCCTGGGGGCGCCGGCTTCTTCGAGGCGCGCCGCCGCGAGGACCTCGTGGTCCTTTCCGCCGACGCCGCCGATCGTGAGCGTCTGATCCCGGCTCGCGTAGAGGGCCAGCGCGGCCGTCGGCCAGGCACGTGCGACGAGGTCGATGGTCTCCCGCCCGACCAACCCGGTGGCGCCCAGGATGCCGATTCGCATGGTCAGCGCGTATGACACGTCTGACGAATCGAGGCCAGTGTCGTAGTCTCACGGGCGAACGCTTTTTCAAGCGAAAGGACGGGACCGATGGCCAAAGGAATCGAGCGGGGCAAGAAAGACAACAAGCCGAAGCTCTCGACGAAGGAGAAGCAGAAGAAGAAGAAGGAGAAGAACGCCGCCAAGTAACCCCGCGCGTCTTCGCTCGCATGGCCAGAAGCAGGACCATTTTCGTCACCGCCGGGCTTGCGGGCTCCCTCGTGAGTCTCGCGTCGGCGCCCCGCGCCGAAGCCGCCGGGGCGCTCGAGACCGTCACGCAGGGGGCAGCCTCCGCGCTCGGCGGACTGACCGCCACGCTCAACTCGAGCGTCGTCGTGGCCGCTCCGATCGGCGCAGACGACCCGGCCCCCCGAGGCGACGAGCTCGCGCTCCGCGTCGCCGCGCTCGTCGCGGGGCGCCTGGGGCCGGGGGTTCGCGCGCACCCGCAGACGGCGCAGCTGGCCACGGCGCGCGCGCTCGCGGG
>CALFNG010000408.1 GCA_937902985.1 uncultured Myxococcales bacterium | reverse complement strand
GCTCTAGACGCGTACATACGCACGCGTGTGCAGGACGGGCGCCCCCCTCGGAGGGAGAGTGCCTTCCGGTGACGGGGGAGCGCTCTCGCTCGGAGGGAGAGTGCCTTCCGGCGACGGGGTACTGGTCGGTTTTGAAATGACGCACCACAAGGCGGGGCGTCCGCCCCAAGATCTACCCGGTGACCATCCTCACGAAGCGCGAGGTATGGGCGAAGCCTCGCCTCTCGAACGAGACCCGGCGCGCGTCCGACCTGACGCCCGACGAGCAAGCGAACGTCAGGCTGGCGGTTCGATTCCTCCGGACCCGGGTCGGCGGTTCAGCCAAGCTGGCCGCCATCCTGAAGGTGAAGACCAAGGTGGTCGAGAAGGCGTGCGCGGTACGCGGACGGCCGAGCGCGGGGCTGGCGATCCGGGTCGCGAGGGTCGCCGGAGCAAGCGTGGAGGAAGTGCTCAGCGGGGCGTGGCCGGCGGCGGGAGCGTGTCCGCACTGTGGGCGTGGGGCTAAATGTCCCGGCTCAGTATAGCTTGACCTGGCCGTACCAAAGATCTAGGTTTCGAGGTGTTCGGAGCATCCTGATCCGAACTGAACTCGTTGCGGGTCATTCCCGCACGGTTCTGCTATCAGCGGGCATAGTGTATGCTGGTTTGTTCGCGCAGTGAGCGAGAGATCTGGGATCTCTAGCCCGAACCGACTATCACCGCCCCATCCGCCGCTAGCTCACAAGAAAGCTCACATGGAAAGCCTCACCCGATAGGTGAGGCTTTTTACGTTGCCGTCCGACGTGCGTAGGGTTCGCGTCCCCTGACGTGGGCATCTGGCGCAACGTTCACGTAGGTCATTACTTTCCACGTCTCGAGAGGCGTGTGGACATATGTGGGGGCGTTGCGGTTCTGCACGTCCCAGTGAAAGCCTGCGGGCAGGCCGAGGCCCGCGATGACTAGCCGCTCCGTTCCGTGCATCGGCCCTTGCTGCTCCCAGTCGAGGGCACCAAGGTCACGTCGGGCGCCATTGCCTGAAAGGTGCCGCTCTTCGAAGCTTTGCCGCCCCTCATGAGTGAGTAGGCGTCGACGCCAAGATGGCTCCGATTGAAAAATGTGCAGAGGCAGGCAGCGAGGATCATCGACTCCGCCACAGGCTGAGCGCGAGCACCAGTGCTCAAAGGAGCCGGCCCATCGACCTGCCGCCTTACCAGGACGCACGCGTCGGAAGAATGCCTTGTGCATGACAAAGTGCCTGATCGATAGCCAGCCGTGCCGCGCCCCGGGAGGGCATGTCGGCCAGCGTACTGGAATGAGCGCACCTGCTTGTCTGGCGTCTTGCACCACCAAAACGGCTACCCGTGCGCGATGCATGCGCTGGTAGAGGGCCACTGCATCGGCGGCGTCGATGGCCACAAATCCTCGAGTCACACGCAGGCGACGCTCCTGGAGCTTCCAGCCGGCATCGGCGCACGCGGTCCGTATTTGACCACGAAGTGGCGAAAGCCCACGGCTGGGCGCGCTCGGAACAAAAAATACCCAGACGTCGCGCGACTGGATGGAGGGCGTTACCTGCGACGCCACTGATTTGATCTCACGATCACCGCTGGTGAAAGCCTGAGGTCCTCAAGTTCCGCTGCGGTCATCACGTTTATGCACGCATGAAGAAGATCCCTTAGGATTGACGCAGAATCGTCGCCATGTGACTCCGGCGGCAACGTCGATGCACGGACCACGAACACCTGAGGAACCTGGAGCTCGTGCTCACGAAACCAGTTCTCAAGGCGACTGGCGACATGGCTCTTCACGAAACCATTCCATTGTCCGACAAGGACCAGAGGTAGTTCACGCGAGCGGAAGTCTACGCACCAGCGCTGCAATGTCTCACTAGGAGGCTGTTCTTTTGCGAATTCATTCCGCCAGCCTGCGAACTCTTCCCTTGTCATGGTTGGAAGGAAGTTCGCGTCTACCTGATCCTCGCCAGCCACCGCTGCGCATTGCTCTTTCGCATCCCAGACGTATCGATGCCCGCTTGAGAAGTCCATGACAGCTTTCCAGAGATCTGGTCGGATGCGTGTCCCCTTATCAGGCGCGGTTTCGAGCACACCTACGGTCGGCTCGTTCGATGGAAGCAGCTCCCACATCCCATCCGCTTCAACGAAGCGCACAAGATCCGCCTGTTGCGCCAATAACTCACGGAATGACGTTACGTTGTGCAGCCTCTCATCAAAGGCCTTCTTCGTGACCAAGAGCAATCGGTTCTTGAGGACAGCCGCGGACATCTTCCGCCAGTCCGGCCGGCCCTTCGCGCGAGCCATGCCGAACGCGGTGATGATCGATGCGCGAAGATCGTAAGTGGCTGCGGGATCCACGCCGCCGATGGTACCCGATCTGATCGGCTCCCCAGAGATTGATCTAGCCGACCTTCGGCGATCCTGTGTGCTGCATGGATGCTGCAGTGACCAGAGCGCCCCTGGCCCATCGCGCGACCGTTGTCCCCGATCTCGCGGCCGCCGCGCCAATTTCGTCCATCTCGTTCTTCGTGATCCGAAGCGCAATCACGACATCCTTCGCTTCGCCATCTGGCAACGTCGGCCGCCCCGCCCCGCGGCGCTTCACTTGCGCACCCCGTGAAGCGCGGCGTCGAGCAGATCGTCTATGCTCCACACCGTGGACGGGATGCCGGCGGCCATCGCGGGCGTCACGCGGATGGTCGAGTGGATGCGCGCGAAGTTGTAGTGAGCGAAGTGGAGAGCGATGGCCGCGCCGTGGTTCTCCAGCTTCTTCGAGTGGCCGTTCGTCAGTCGCGTGAAGCGGCGGATCTGCATCCGCATCGTGAGGTTCTGACGCTCGACGTAGCTCGTTGAGACGAGCTCCGCGATCGGCGAGCCATAGATTGGCGTCTTCGCCGTGGCCGTCACTTTCGGCGGCGAGTACCTACCTGGGCCGGCGGCCTCGGCTTCGTACTCCTTTACGATCTGCGCGTAGTCGACGCCGCGATCCGCGAACGCGCCACCGATCGCATCGACGTACATCCGGAGGCCGTCCGTCGAGATCTGCACGCGGTAGCGTAGACGCGCCGCGAGATCGGCGATGAACGTGTTCGTGGTCTGCGCGTTGCGCTTGCCCGTGAGGAAGCAGGGAACGAGCTTCGTCGTCGCGTCGATCGCTACGTACGTCCAAGTGTCGCCCACGCGCGACGCGTCGTCCGTTGCCTTCACATGCCGCTGCTTCTTGCCGACAAATGCCCATAGCTCATCGACCTCGAGCCGCTCGCACGGCAGGTCTCGCATCGTCTCGTCCAGAAGAACGGCGCAACCCTCGCCGACGCGGACGAGCAGGCTGAGGATCGCCTCGCGGCAGACGCCCGTGAGCCGCTCGGTGCCTCGGACCGAGACGCCTTCGACGAGCGCACTGAGCACCGCGAGCTGCTTGGACCGTGGAAGCACGTTCGACATGAGATTATTGTAAACGATTATTCAGATGGGTCAAGGCCCGATATGAAAAAGATCTGGCGACCCCTGCCGACGTTGCTAGATTGACCGCACCCGATATGAACGTCCGAGAATGGCTCAAGGCCAGCGAACAGTTTCTTCCCAAGGAGGAACTGGAGGTCGTCAGGGCGAAGGCAAAGGACAAGATCGCCAAGGAGCGGGCTGAGGCGCTTGCCAGGGCGGCTCAGCTTGAAGCCGACCTGGAAGCCTTTGAGTCGCCGGATGACGTAACAGTGGAGGAAGATGACGAAGGGCCGGGCGCGCTACCGCCCTTGTCCACGGTCTATCCGGACGAGGACCTGTTCGTCGCCGACCATGCAGAAGAGCAGGTCGTCAAGGTGACCTCGCGCCCCATCCCGGTCAGGCCTAGCGCACCAATCCGCCCAGTCGCGCCCGTGCCGTCAATTCATCTCCGGCCAGGGGAAAGGCTCGCCTCGATGTCCATCGACACCCTCGCCGTTCGCTTCGCAGCGGCGCACCCTGGCACACCCATCGGACCCATGCTGACGTTCGTCAAGGCCGCTCGACCGGACTGTGATCCGAAGGGCCTCTACGGGTCCCTCTCGCGGCTCTCCAAACCAGGCGGACCTCTCCGCAAGGATGGGGACCGTACTACAGCAACCTACTACCCGACGGAGGACGGCGGCGCGTAGAGCGCAGCAAAAAGCCCAGCGCGCGTCAACGCGCTGGGCCTCTCACTAGCCGCCCGCGGTCTCCCACGTGACAGGCTCCGGTCATCAACCAAAAGCCCGGAAATCCTAGCACGCGGGAGTCGTCGGGCAACCAAAACCCACGTTTTCCATATGGAAGACGCACAGGAAAGGTTTGTTCAGATGGCCAAGTGTCGATCTGACGCCCGTACTCGCCTGCCGGTCTGGCACCGCAAGTTCGGCCCGCGTCGCAAATAGTTAGTCGAGTAACGGTTAGCTGAGCGACCCCCGACGATCGAGAGATCGTCGGGGGTAACTCTCTCTGGAAGGTGTCCCGCGTACGGTACGCTTAGGGGCTTTACATCCTGAATGGGCCCGGGCTGCCACCCGGTGGAGTTCAATTCTCGCGCCTTCCGCCCACATCATCCGTCCTGTCCAAGCCGCGCGCAAGTCGATCGGAGTCGACAAGTCATGCATCCTCCGTTTCAAAATCAGACACCGAAAGCCTCACCGGTCGGCGGCGTTGTCGCTGCTCTGCTGGGCATCATCGCCGTTGCCGTCGCTGCATCGTTCGGCGTGAGGATCTACATGTCGCCCGCCGGGCCGCAGATCGCGATGATGCCGCAGGCCATCGCCGTTCCAGTCGATGCGCCTCCGACGCCCACCGTGGACGAACAGCAGGCCATGCAGGCCGCTCGTGCGGCTTATCTACGCGACCGCGATCTTGTTCGGAATGCGAAACCGTCGACCGAAGATGCCGTCACAAAGATCATCGGACGGCCACCAGACAACGTCTTGGAACTGCCGCAGATGACGATGGTGCAGTGGTACTACGACGACAAACCTGTCGGTCGCGACGTGCTCCAGATCACGGTTCAGGGCGGCAAGATCACGATGATGAGCCTTTGATCGCGGGTCAGCTCCGCTTCTTCTGTTCCTCAGCGAGGATGCTCGCGCGTACGGCCATCACGGGCCCGTCGACGGGCAGCACGCCGAGCACGGCCTTGAACTTCCGCCTCGTTCCCTCCGTGCGGAAGCTCCAGGCGTAGGCCCGCGTCGCGCCGCTTGGATGCGCTGTCAGCGCAAAGACCTTCACGGTGCCCTGCCAGACGACCTCGCCGTTGAATCGCTCGTCCACCTCGACGGCTTCGATGAAGCGGGCCGGCACGCCGTGCATGTACTCAACGGCCTTCTGCAGCTCGTCGATCGAGACGTCGTCGTCCATCGGTGGTGTGCCGGCGTGGTCACGCATGTTTGCGATTCTCGCGGATGGTCGACAGCTTGAGGACCCACTTTTGAAACTCAGCCCAAAGAGCATCGCAGCGCTTGGTCTCAGTCTTGGCACCGTCACCCCGCTCGGCATCTAAGTAGGCTTCCCACGCGTCGCCAGTTCGGCGCAGAGCATCAAAGAACTCGTCATCCATGACGAGAGCCTAGCCATGCAAGGAGCCAAGGTCATCTGACGCTGCGCGTCACGCGGATTCAAAACCGACCAGTACCGGCGACGGAGGAGCGTTCTCCCTCGGAGGGAGAGTGCCTTCCGGTGACGGAGGAGCGCTCTCGCTCGGAGGGAGAGTGCCTTCCGGCGACGGAGGAGCGTTCTCCCTCGGAGGGAGAGTGCCTTCCGGCGGAGGAGCGTTCTCCCTCGGAGGGAGAGTGCCTTCCGGCGACGGAGGAGCGTTC
>CALFNG010000407.1 GCA_937902985.1 uncultured Myxococcales bacterium | reverse complement strand
ACGCGGACGAGTCCACCGGCGCAGGGACGGTCGCGGACGGAGCTGTCGGGGTCTCCGGGGGCGGGTGCTCGCCGCCGCCGCACGCCGCCGCGAGCGCCGCGGCAGTCGCGAGCGTCAGGGCGGACAGCGCCAGTTTCACGGAGCGAGCGTCGCGATGAGGCAAGGGCAGGGGTTCGATCATGGGTGAAGGCTAAAGCCAGGTGATGGGACCATGGCAAGGGGCAAGCGTGCTAACTGGCAACCATCGCCGATGCCAGTCGTCATTGCAGTTGACCCGCGGGCGCCGGAGCACACCTCCCGCGACGCCCTGGTCGAGGCCGCTCGCGTGCTGCGGGCCGGCGGGCTGGTCGCGTTTCCCACAGAGACCGTCTACGGCCTTGGTGCTCTCGCGTTCGACGAACGCGCACTCGCGCGTGTGTTCCGAGCCAAAGGCCGGCCGCTGCATCATCCGCTCATCGCGCACGTCGAAGACGAGGGGCGGGCGCGGGCGCTCGCCGCGTCATGGCCAGAGGCGGCGGCTCGCCTGGCCCGCGCCTTCTGGCCCGGGCCGCTGACCGTCGTCGTCGAGCGGGCCGGGCACGTGCCCGCAGCGATCGCCGGCGGGGCATCGTCGATCGCGCTTCGGGTGCCCTCGCATCCGGTCGCCCTCGCGCTTCTCGCGCAACTCGGCGAGCCGATCGCGGCGCCGAGCGCGAACCGATACCAGGGGCTCTCGCCCACGACGGCCGCGCACGTCGTCAAGGAGCTCGGCGATCGCGTGGACCTCGTACTCGACGCGGGTCCATGCGCCGCGGGGATCGAATCGACCGTGATCGACGTACGCGTCGATCCGCCGCGCGTCCTCCGTCTCGGAGCCGCCGACCTCGCGGCCCTCCGGCGGGTGGTGCCGGGGCTCGGTGTTCGGTCAGACGACCCGGCCTCCGCGGACACGCGCGCCTCGCCCGGCATGGACGCCCGTCACTACGCCCCGCGGGCACGCATGGTGATCGCACCGTCGCGCGATGCCGCGATCGCACGGGCGCGGAGCCTTTCCGCGAGCGGCGTGCCGGTAGGACTCGTGGTGCACGACCCCACGACTCCGGGCGAAGCGGCGGGCATCGAGCTTCGAGTCTTGCCGAGCGAACCTCTGGAGTACGCGCGGCGCCTCTACGGAACGCTCCACGATCTCGACGACGCCGGCGTCCGCGGCATCGTGGTGCAGGCCGTTCCGTCCGACGACGAGGCCTGGGGCGCTGTCGCCGACCGCCTGGCGCGCGGCTCCGGCCCCCGAATCTAGGCGTCCGTTTAGCGGACGAACGGGGGCGCGATCGTCTGACTGGACGACTGTCCGTCATGTTGACACGCACAAACCCGTGCCAAACACCGCGGAGAGCGACCTGTGCGTTTCAGATTGACGTCTGGTGTCTGTTTTATTAGACAACGCCTCAAGGTTCGGGCGCCGGACGAACGGTTCGACGGGCCCACCCACGAGAGGTGTTTCAATGTCCCGCTCCTTCGGGCGGCGTGCAGCGGTTGGAGGTCTTGGCGCGTTCGCGCTGTTGGCGCTCTCCGGCCAGGCCTACGCCGTCACTTGTCCATCGACCGGCACGAGCATCTATGGCGCAGGTGGCAGCTCGCAAGAGACCCTGATCGCACAGTACGCGGCGCAGCTCGCGAACCAGTCGCCGCCCATCTGGCTGGTCTACAACGACACCGGGAGCGCGTGCGTCGGCTACCAGGATCTGGTGACGCCCACCACGATCAATTCGGGCCTCTACTGGGACACGACCGCGAAGGCGCTGGCGACGTGCACGCTAACTGCGAACGCGCCCGTGACGTTCGCCGTCATGGGGAACTCGCCCGCCCAGTGCCCTCAAACGAGCTCGCTCGCCGACGGCTACGGCGAGTTTCTCGGTTCGGTGCAGTCGATCGATTTCGTCGTTCCCATCACGCAGTCGGCGACCCAGCAGTCGCTGAGCACCGAGGCCGCCTACTACATCTGGGGCTTCGGCGCGGTCGGCCCCAACACCGTTGCGCCCTGGAACGTTCCGGCCAACATCTACACGCGGAGCTCGAGCTCTTTTCTCACGATCTTCCTCGGCCTCGAGACCCACCTGCCGGTGGCGCGGATCGCCCAGCCGTATCCGCCCGTCGGTGACGCGGCGGTCCCCGCGAATCCCACGCAGGTGAAGACCACGCTCTTGACAGAGAGCGGCCTGAACGCGCTGAATGGCACCTCGGGCCAAGAGTCGGGGATCGGGTTCCTGTCGGCCGAGATCGCAGACACGTACCGCAGCCAGATCCGCGTTCTCGCATATCAGCACACCGGGCAGTCGTGCGGATACTGGCCGGACTCGACGAAAGACGCGTTCGACAAGGTCAACGTGCGCACGGGCCAGTACTGGCTCTGGTCGCCGGTGCACTACTTCGCTGCGGTCACCGCCGGGAGCGACGCCACCAAGGTGGCCAACATCGCGGACCCGGCGACGAAGAGTCTCATCGGCTGGATCACGGGCGACGTGGCGCAGCCCGCGGGGGTCGACGTCTTCAACGCCGAGGTCCGCGCGAGCACCGTCCCCAAGTGCGCCATGCAAGCCTGGCGCGACGGCGACCTGAGCGCTCCGTATTCGTACGCGCCGCCCGCCTCGTGCAGCTGCAAGTTCGACTTCGCGACGGGCACCGCCAACAAGCCCGCGACCTGCCACACCTGCACGGCCGACGGCGACTGCTCGACAGGCCATTGCCGAAACGTCGGACCGGCCGTCGGCGCGCTCGATTCGGACGCGGGCTCGCCCGACGCGGGGGCAGGCAACGTCGGCTACTGCGAGGTGAACTGACATGCTTTCTTCGAAGACACTGCGACTCGCCGGCCTCGCGCTGGTCTCCGGTCTGTTCGTCCCCGCGGCTTTCACGGTCGCCTGCTCGAGCGACAACGCGTCGAACCCCGTTCCCACGGTGCCGACCTATGCAGTCGACGCGACCACGAGCCCCCCCGACTCGTCGGGCCCCCAGGGCGACGACGGCCCCTCGACCGGCGACGACGCCACCGACGCCGCGGACGCTCACGTCTTGATCCCGGAAGACGCTCAGGCGTGCACCCTCGCTCGGCTTCCCGCGACCGGCGCTCCGGCGTCCGACGCGGGATGCTGGAACGCGGCCGATCCGAACTGCAGGGCGCAGACGAATCCCGAGTTCCTGAACCAGTGCGCGGGCACGGGCGTCACGTGCGCGAGGTTCGATAACGCGCGGCTCCCTGGTTACGACGGCGGCGCGCTGCCACCGTTCAACTAGCGGCCCGCCGTGTCCCGACGCATCCCCCTCGTCGCGAGCCTCGCGCTCGCGACGGCAACGCAGAGCTCCGTGGTTCGCGCGGAGCCGCCCCCCGCGGTCCAGCCGGACGACGTCGAGATCCCCGCACCTCCGCCCGCTCCTGAGTCCACCGCGGCGCCCACGTCCCCGGCTACGCCCGCCACGACGGCCGCACCCGCGTCCACGTCCGCCTCTACAGCCGTGCCCGCGCTCGCCCCGGCGTCCGCGCCTGCGCTCGCCCCCACGCCCGCGCCCACGCCCGATCCCGAGCTCGCCGCGCTTCGCGCGCGTCTCGATGCCCTCGAAGCCAAGTCTCCGTCGGAGCCGGCGCATCCCCTCGTCCGGAGCGATCCCCCCGGCCCGCCGACCACCTCGTTCGACGGCAGTCCCTGGTCCCGCGTCTGGGGTCGCGGCCTACAGATCGGTGGCTACGTGCAGGCGCAGTACCAGCACAGTCAGCTCTCCGAGAACCAGCTCGACGCGAACGGGTCGCCCCTCAACCAGAACCGTCTCCTCGTGCGGCGCGCGCGATTGCGAGTCGATCGCGGCTGGGACTACGCCGCGGCGACCGTCGAGGTCGACGGGAACAACAACAACGGCGTCGCCTTCGGGCTGCGCCGGGCCGAGGGCTCGCTGCTTCTCCGGTCGTCGGATCCCCTGGCGCCACCGCTCCTCGCGTTCTCCGCGGGCCTATCGGACATTCCGTTCGGCTACGAGCTCATGGATCCGAATCGCTCGCGCGTCTTCCTCGAGCGAACGACGTCGTCACGCGCGTTCTTTCCCGGCGACAACGACTTCGGCGCCCGGCTCACGGGGGCCGTCGGTTACTTCCGGTACGCCGTGGCCGTCCTCGACGGGACCCCGGTTCCCGATAGCGAGCCCGCCTCGGCCGGCTTCGACGCCACGAGCGAGAAAGACATCATGGCGCGGTTGGGCGCCGAGGCGCAGCCCCGGGACGACCTCGGCGTCGGCGGCGGCGTGTCGTTCGTGCGGGGGACCGGCTTTCATGCGGGCACCCCGGCGACGAAGGACTCGTTTCAGTGGAGGGACCTCAACGGCAACGGCGCCGTCGACGCGGGCGAGACCGTCGCCCTGCCCGGCAGCGCGTCGACGCCGTCGTCGACGTTCAGCCGATGGGCGCTCGGAGTCGACATCCAGATCCGGGCGAAGACGCCCATCGGACGGAGCCTGCTCTACGGCGAGGCGTACGTCGGGAGCAACTACGACCGCGGGCTCTTCGTGGCCGACCCCGTCGCAACCGGCATCGACCTCCGCGAGGTCGGGTGGTACGTCGCGTTTCTCCAGGAGATCACCCCCTACGCGGTCATCGGGCTCCGCGTCGACGCGTACAACCCGAACGGGGACTCGACCACGCAGCGCGCGGGCACCGTCTTTCCGGTCGACCAGACGATCACGACGTGGTCTCCCATGGTCGGGCTCGTGCTCCCGAACCGCGCGCGCTTCGTCTTCCAGTACGACCATGTCGCCGATCACGAAGGGCTCGATGCCCGCGGGGTTCCGACCGATCTGCGCAACGACCAGTGGGCCCTTCGCCTTCAGGTGGAGCTATGAGCCGGCTCGCCGCTTCGCTCGCCAGCGCGCTCGCCGTGGCGTCGTGCGGCGGCGAGCAGGTGTCGAGGACCGCGGCGCTCGAAGAGCCGATCCGCATCGCATCGGGCCAGTTCATCGCCGGCGCGCTGCCCGGTTTGCCGTCGCCCTCCGGCTCCGAAGACGCGGGACCGGGCGTCACGCCGCTCGTGTCCGACGTCCAGGTTCTGACGAACACGATCGCGCCGGGCATGGCCGGGCTGGACTTCGGGGGCCACGCGAGCCCGAACGCGCAGACCGTCGAGGTGCGCTTCGCCGACCTCGGAACGGGCTACTGGGTCGTGCCCGTCGGGGTCCCCGACCCGTCGGCCAACGACGCCCTGACGTGGCAGTTCACCGCCGACTTCGGGCACGATCTCGCCCCGGGGCCGCACGAACTCCTCTTCGCCGCCGTCGACGCGAACGGCGCGAGCGGCACGCAGCTCGGCGTTTCGTTCTGCGTCGACACTCCCGTTCCGGACAATTTCAACGCGTGCTCGCCGAAGATCGCGCCCCCGGCCGCAGTGCTCTCGTTGACGTGGAACACGGCGGTCGATCTCGATCTCATCGTGCGTACGCCGAGCGGCGTGACCGTCGGCGGCAAGAACGTCACGACCGCGGCGCCCGGCTCCAGCGTCAAGGCCGCGTCGGGCGGCTCGAACGGCGTCCTCGATCACGACTCGAACCGCAACTGCGCCATCGACGGGATCCAGCGCGAAGACATCGTCTGGCAAACCACCCCCGCCGCCGGCGCGTACGGGGTCTGGGCGGATCTCTTCGGCGCCTGCGGCAGACCGGCCGTGAATTTCATCGCCACCTTGTGGATCGCCGAGCCCGGCCCCGACGGCGGCCGGCGGCTCGTCGAGCAGCCGCCGCTCGCGGTCGGAGAGCTCGTCGCTTCGCAAGCCAATGGCGGGACCGCTCCCGGCCTCTACCTCGGTTCGTTCAACTTCCAGTGATTCGCGCATAGGAGCAGAAACATGCTTGTCGAACGTCTGTCGCGGATTGCGTTGCTCGGAAGCACGTGGGTCCTCTATCTCTTGCTCGCCCTGTCCGTGGCGTCGTTCGGGTCGGCGCTCGAGCGGTGGTTCTTCTTCGCCAAGCACGCCGACCGCCTGGACGCGCTCGCCTCGCGCTTCTCCGAGGCGCTCGAGTGTGAAGACTTCGACCGCGCGCGCCGGGTGCTTCGCGAGAGTCGCTCGCTCGAAGCGGGCATCGTCCTCACCGCGCTGCGCTGGGTGCACGGGGGCCCCCGCGCGCTCGCCGACGCGCTCGACGCGTCGCTCGCTCGCGCCCGCGGGCAGCTGAATCGATCGACCTACCTCCTGGGCACGCTCGGCAACAACGCCCCGTTCATCGGCCTCCTGGGCACCGTCATCGGCGTCATCACCGCTTTTCACCAGCTGGGCGACGTGGGTCAGAACAAGGGCGCCATGGGCAACGTGATGGGCGGGATCGCCGAAGCGTTGATCGCGACGGGCGTCGGTCTCTTCGTCGCGCTCCCGGCGGTCGTCGCTTACAACCTCGTTCAGAAGAAGATCTCCGAGGTGGAGACGGGCGTGCAAGTCCTCGGGAAGCTGGCGGGGGCTTACGTCGAGACGGTCGAGCATGCGGGCGAGCAGCTGCCGCGCATCTCGGGCATCTCGCTTACTCCAGCCGAGGCGGCGCCCGCCGAATCGACCGTCGCCGTCGAGGGGAACTGACACCATGGCCGGCAACAGCTCCAGCGGAAGCCCCGGACCCATCGTCGGGATCAACGTCACCCCCATGGTCGACGTGGTGCTCGTGCTCCTCGTCATCATGATGGTCTCGGCGACGTACATCGTGCAGCAGAGCCTCAAGGTGGAGCTGCCGAAGACGGCGACATCCGACGAGGCCGCGAGCTCGCCCGCGGCCGTGACGATTACGCGCGAAGGCGCGTTCTTCTTCGGTGGGTCGCCCGTCGACGAAGGGCAGCTCGTCGCGCGCCTTCGCTCGGCCGTTCAGGCCAACGCGGACGTGAACCTGATCGTGACCGCCGACGAGAAGGCGTTCCACGGCAGCGTGGTGCACGTGATCGATCTCGCCAAGGTCGAAGGCATAAGCAAGTTCGCGATCAACGTCGATCGTTCGAAGTGAATGAGCCATGGGCCGGACGCAGCTCATCGCCATCAGCCTCGGGGCCCACGTCGCCCTCGGCCTCGGCCTGGGCACGATCCCGCCGAAGCATCACCGCGAGGTCATCGCGATCACCGTCGCCGACGTGAAGAAGAAGGCGCCCCCCCCGCACGTCGACCCGCCTCCGGAGCCCGAAGCGCGAGCCGCGCCCCGGCCGCTTCGCGCGAAGTCGGCCCCGTTGCCCGCGAAGACGGCCCCGGTCACGCCCTCCGCGAACGTGCAGCCGGCCGCGTCGCTCGACGCGCTCCCGGACTTCGGCGTCGCCCTCTCCGGCGGGCCTGGCGGAATGGCGATCCCGGCCGGCGGCGCGAGGGGGCCGTCGCCCGCGACGACGATGGCGGCGAAGGTGCTCTCGCGCACCGCCGCCAGGGCGGACGTCTGCGGTGACCCGCCGGCCAAGCCGAAGCTCTCGTCCCGCCCCAGCCCCGCGTACACCGAGGCGGCGCGCGCGGCGGGGATCTCCGGTAAGGTCCGCGTCGAGCTCACGGTCGACGAGCAGGGGAGAGTGGTCGGCGTTCGCGTCCTTCAGGGCCTCGGCTACGGGCTCGACGAAGCGGCGATCGCCGCGGCGCGCGCGCTGACGTTCGAGCCAGCCATCCGGTGCGGAAAGCCGTCTGCCGCGACCTTCAAGATCGGCTTCAACTTCGCTCCGTGACGTCTTGAGCCGTCGCCTCTCAGCCGCCGTCGTCGCGATGGTCGCGGCCTTCGCCGGAGCCTCGCCGGCGCACGCCCAGAATGCCGGCGCCGGGGCGACGTCCAGGCCTCGCGCGCTCACGAAGGAGCCGCGCCTGGTGCACTTCGTGGACGCGCCGTACCCGGCGAGCGAGAAGGCTGCCGGCCGCGCGGCCGCCGTCGTGCTGCAGATCGGCATCGACGCGACCGGCGCGGTCGATCAGGTCGCTGTCTCGCAGTCGGCGGGTCCCGCGTTCGACGCCGCCGCCACCCAGGCCGCGCGCCAGTTCGCCTTCGAGCCCGCGGAGATCGACGGCAAGCCCGCGGCCATCCGGATCCTCTACCGCTACGAATTCGTGCTCCGGGCCGAGGCCCCGACGACGGCCACGTTCGCCGGCCAGGTCCGCGACCGGAGGACGAAGAAGCCGCTCCCCGGGATCAGCGTGACGATCGCAGGCGGTGCATCCGCCACGGCCAACGCCGACGGGCGCTTCGCGATCGAAGGGGTCGCGCCGGGCGAGCACGTCGTCACGCTCTCGGGCCCGCACCTCACCGCCCTGCAGACGACCGAGACCTTCGAAGTCGGGCGTCAGCTCGCGGCGACCTACGACGTCGAACCTCAAGACGAGAAGACTCCTGCCGAAGATCAGGACGACCTCGAGGTGATCGTCGCCGCGCCGCCGATCGACAAGCAGGTGGTCTCGACCGAAGTGTCGGCTGACGAGGGGCGCCGGGTTCCAGGCACGCAGGGCGACGTACTCAAGGTCGTCGAGAACCTCCCCGGCGTCGCCCGCGCGTCGATCGGTTCGGGGCAGGTCGTCGTCTGGGGAGCGGCCCCTCAAGACACGCGCGTGTACCTCGACGGCGTCCCCCTGCCGCGTCTCTACCACGAGGGCGGGTTTCGCTCGGTCGTCAACTCCGACATGGTGCAGTCCGTCGAGCTCGTCCCCGGAGGATGGGGCGCGGACTACGGGCGCGGCATCGGCGGTCTCGTGAACGTGCAGCTCAAGGAGCCCGAGAAGGAAGGGACCCACGGGAGCGTGTCGAGCGACCTCCTCGACGCCTCGGCCGACGTTCGCTCGCGGCTCTCGAACCGGGCGACGGTCGAAGTCGCGGCCCGCAAGAGCTACCTCGACGCCCTCTTGCCCGTGTTCACGTCGCGCAACGTGGGCCAGTTCATTCCCATTCCCCGCTACTACGACGCCCAGGCTCGCGTCACGTTCGAGCTGTCGCCGCGCGAGACGCTCGAGGTGGGGGGGCTGCTCTCGTCGGACGCCGTCGACGACACCGTACCCAGCGACGATCCGACGAGCCAGCAGCTCCAGACACACGACGCTTCGTTCCAGCGGGTGTGGCTTCGATGGAAGAAGCAGACCGACGACGGCGCCGAGATCGCCCTTGTCCCCTCGTTCGGCGCCGACTCCGACCAGCTCGTGGATCGCTTCGGGCTCGTCCCGACGAACCTCGAAGTCGACTCGACGGTCGCGACCGTGCGAGGGACCTGGCGCAAGCGCCTGGCGAGCTGGGTGAGCCTGACCGCGGGCGCAGACGCCCAGCTCACGAAGAGTCACTTCGGTCGAACGGGCTCGAACACGTCGCCGTCGCGCCAGGGAGACGAGTTCGTGTTCGGCCAGGCGCCCTCGGACCAGCTCGCCCACGACGACGGGTCGTCGATCGCGGCCAGCGCCGCGCCCTTCGTCACGGCCGACTTCGCGCTCGTCAACGGCCAGGTCCACGTCGTGCCTGGCCTACGCGTCGAGCCCTATCTCTTGACCGCGAGCCGGCGCGAGCCCGCCTTCGGAACGACGCCGCCCTTGGGCCTGTTCCAGGAGTCGACGAATGTCGAGCCGCGCCTGTCGCTTCGGTGGTCCCCGGTGCCGGCGCTCACCTGGAAGGCCGGCTGGGGCCTCTACCACCAGCCGCCGGCGCCGGCGGATCTCTCGGCCGTCTTCGGCGATCCGACGCTGGGGCTCGAGTCGGCGGAGCACCTGCTGGGAGGGGTCGCTGTGGGCACGCCCGACGTGCTCTCGTTCGAGATGACGGCGTTCCGGGTGACGTCGCAGAGCCTCGCCGTGCGGAGCGGCCTGCCCTCGCCGACGCTCGCCGAGGCGCTGGTCTCGACGGGCATCGGCCGAACGCGCGGCATCCAGTTCTTGCTGCGAAAGCAGGTGGGCAAGCGGTTCTTCGGGTGGGTCACCTACACGCTCTCGAAGAGCGAGCGCGCCGACGCCGAGGGCTCCCCCTACTCCCCCTACGACTTCGACCAGACCCACGTGCTCGGCGCCGTCGCGTCGTACGATCTCGGCTACGGCTTCGAGGTTGGCGGACGCTTTCGCTACGCCACCGGCTTCCCGAGGACACCCGTGACCGGGGCGTACTTCGACAACAAGACGGGAATCTCGGAGCCGCTCTTCGGGGCGCTCAACTCGATCCGGATCCCGGCGTTCTGGCAGGTCGACGTGCGCCTGTCGAAGCGCTTCGCGATCGGACGAAGCGCGCTCGAGGTGTATCTCGATCTGCAGAACCTGACGGGGCGCGACAACCCGGAAGAGATCGTGTACTCGCCCGACTATACGCAGCGCAGGTACATTACCGGGCTCCCGCTCCTGCCCGTTCTCGGTGCGAGGCTCTCATGGTGAGACGGGTCACGGCCCAGGGCGTCGCGTGGCTGTCGCTCGCGTGCGGTCTGGCCTGCACGCCGACCTTCGACGATCACACGTCGATGGTCACGTCGCCGGAGATTCTCGCGGTTCAGGCTGCGCCGACCGAGGGCCCCCTGGGCGCCGTCTTTGCGCTGACCGCGCTGTACGTCGACTCCAACGGTCCGCGCGATGCGTCGCGCCTCGATTGGGCCACCTGCTTGCGACAAAAGCCGCTCGGCGAGCCGGGGCCGATCGATCCCGGGTGCTTCGTCGATGCGTCGCCGGACCTCGTTCCCCTCGGCGAAGGTGGCACCGTTCAGGGAACCATTCCCCAGACCGCGTGCCAGATCTTCGGGCCCGACAGCCCGCCGCCCGCGCCGGGACAGGCCGGGACGCGGCCCACCGATCCCGATACGACGGGCGGCTTCTACTTGCCCGTCCGCGTGAAGAGCGGCGAAGGGCAATGGTCGGCGGCCCTCGAGCGCATCGCGTGCCCGCCGAGCGGCCTCACCCAGTCGGTGTTCCTGGCCTTCACGAGCGGCTATCACGTGAACACGAACCCGATGCTCTCCGACCTCTCCCGGATCGATGCCGCGGGAGGCGCGACGCCGCTCGCGCCCGACGCGCCCGGGACCCAACCCGCGCTCCGCGTCGCCCCGCGCGACCACGTGAACCTTCGCGCAGGCTGGCCCTCATGTCCTGGGAGCGACGCGTGCGCCGGCGCCGAATCGTACCTCTACGTCGACCCGACCTCGAAGCAGATCACGATGCGCCGCGAGTCGATGGTGGCTTCGTGGTACGCGACCGGCGGCGCCTTCGACGAAGACCGCAACGGACGCGACGAGGGCGACCTCGCCACGACCACGACCAACGGCTGGACCGCCCCGAACCGGGCGGGCACGGTCCATCTCTGGGTCGTCTTGCGCGACGCTCGCGGGGGCGTCGGGTGGGGCAGCTACACGATCGCCGTGGGCCCGTAGTGTAGTCGAGCCGACCAGGACTAGCGGCGGCGCAGCCGTCCGCGTCCCGGGAAGTCACGCCTCCTAGCTGCGGCGCGACCCCCGATTGCCCACGAGGCGCCGGAGCGTGTCGAGGAGCGCGTCGACGTCGGCGTACGTGTTGTAGAGGGCGAGCGACGGGCGAACCGTGCCTTCGAGCCCGAAGTGCCGGACCGCGGGCTGAGCGCAGTGGTGCCCGGCGCGAACGGCGATGCCCTCGTTGCCGAGTGCCTGAGCGACGACTTCGTAAGGAATACCGTCGATGACGAACGACATGACGGCGGCCTTCTCGCGCGCCGTGCCGATGAGGCGTAGCCCGGGGATCTCTTCGAGCCCCTCGGTGCCGTAGGCGAGCAAGTCGTGCTCGTGCCGACCGATGTTCTCGAGGCCGAGGTGCTCGACGTAGTCGATCGCCGCAGCGAGGCCGACCGCGTCGGCGATGTTGCCCGTGCCCGCCTCGAAGCGCATCGGCGGCGGCTGATACGTCGTCTTCTCGAACGTCACGTCCGTGATCATGTTGCCGCCGCCTTGCCACGGAGGCATCGACTCGAGCGCCTCGGCTTTGCCGTAGAGGGCGCCGATGCCCGTGGGTCCGAACACCTTGTGCCCGGAGAACACGAAGAAGTCGCAGTCGAGGGCCTGCACGTCGACCCGCATGTGCGAGACCGACTGCGCGCCGTCGAGCAACACCTTGGCGCCGTGACGATGCGCCATCGCGATCATCTCGGCGGCGGGCGTGACGGTGCCGAGGGCGTTGGAGACCTGGGTGAACGCCACGAGACGCGTGCGCGGTCCGAGGAGCCTCTCGTACTCGTCGAGCTTGATCTGACCGTCGCCGTCGATCGGGGCCACGCGGAGCCGCGCGCCCCGTTCCGCGCAGATCAATTGCCACGGCACGATGTTCGAGTGGTGCTCGAGCCAGGTGATGACGACCTCGTCGTCTTTCTGAAGGTACCTGCGACCCCAGCTCTGGCTGACGAGGTTGACGGACTCGGTGGTGCCGCGCGTGAAGACGATGTTCTTGGCCGACGGCGCGTTGATGAACGCGCGCACCGTCTCGCGGGCGCCTTCGTAGGCCTCGGTCGCGCGGCCGGCGAGCGTGTGCGCGCCGCCGCGATGGATATTCGAGTTCTCGTGCTCGTAGAAGAACGCGATCCGATCGATGACACTCCGGGGCTTCTGGGTCGTGGCGGCGTTGTCGAGCCAGACGAGGGATCGGCCGTTGACCTGCTTGTCGAGGATGGGAAAGTCACGCTTCACGAAGGCGGCGTCGAACTGACGCGTGTCGAGCTTCAGGTCGCGGACGCTGACCGGGTCGAGGCCGAACGACTCGCCGCCGTCGCGTGCGACGTGCTCTTCGTGCGGTGCCGCCTGGTTCGCGACAGGCAGGGCGGGAGCGGGCGCGCTGGCTGGCGCGTGTGGGCGATCCTTGAGCTCGAGGAAGTGTGGGCGATCCTTGAACTCGAGGAAGTAGAGCGGTGCGCCGGATCCCGCGGACGTGGCCGCGCCAGGGGCCGAGGGCAGCGCCGCCCTTGCCTGCGGCGATGGGGCCGTGGTGCCCGTGGAGCCGCCGATGGATTGCGGCGCCGCGCGAAAGTCGCTCTCGCTGAACTGCGGGAGTGGGTGGGTCAAGCTCGGGTACGGAAGGATCGCCGGGTCCCCCGGGAGCATGCCGCGCGCGCCGCTGGCTGCTTCGATGAAATAGAGGGCCGAACCGGGGACGCTCGCGGGCGATGCGCCATGGCTCGGTCGCTGCCCGGCGACCTGCGGTGCCTTCTCGGCGCCGCCGCGGAGCTGCTGCGGCGCCGCGCGAAAGTCTTTCTCGCCGAGCTGCGGGACGGTGCTCGCGCCGCTGCCGGCGCTGCTGCCGGCAGACGGCCATGCCGACGAGGCCACGGGGACGCTCCCCGTTCCCGCGCTGCCCGCGTGAGGCACGGCAGGCGCGCCCGGAGGCGCAGGTGAATCGACGCCCGCTGGCAACCCCGGCGGCGCCACGGGCGATCCATCGGGAAGGGCCGCAAAGAACTCGTTCGCCCACCGGGCCATCAGCCCGGGATCGGGCAGGCCCGGGGGAGCCGCGGGCGACGCCGGCGCCGCTTCCGGAAGGCTCGCGGTGGTGGGCGCAGACGCAACGTCGAACGGAGGGGCACCCGGCGGGCCCCACCCGTTACCTGTAGTCATGGTAGCTGCCGACCTCGACGTTCTCGAGGATGCCGAGTGCGTCGGGGACGAGCACCGCCAACGAGCAATAGAGCGAGATCAGGTACTGCCCGATCCCCTTCTGGTTGATGCCCATGAAGCGGACCGAGAGGCCGGGCGTCTGCTCGCCGGGCAACCCGGGCTGGAAGAGGCCGACGATCCCCTGCTTCTTCTCGCCCACGCGGAGCAGGAGGATACTGGTCTTGCCGCCGGCTCCCTCGCCCTCGATGAATAGCTTGTCGCTCGGCACGAGAGGGAGCCCGCGCCACGTCACGAAGGGAGACCCGAAGAGGTTGACCGTGGGCGGCGGGACGCCGCGCCGCGTGCACTCGCGCCCGAACGCCGCGATGGCTCGGGGGTGCGCGAGAAAGAAGGCCGGTTCCTTCCAGACGCGGGCGATGAGCTCGTCGAGGTCGTCCGGCGTCGGCGGCCCCTCGCGCGTCGAGATTCGCTGCGACGGCGCGGCGTTGCTCATGAGGCCGTAGTCCTGGTTGTTGATGAGCTCACTCTCCTGGCGCTCCTTGACGCTCTCGATCGTGAGGCGGAGCTGCTCGCGGATCTGGTCGAACGGCTGGTTATAGAGGTCCGACACGCGGGTGTGCACGTCGAGGACCGTCGAGAGCACGCTCAGGTTGTATTCGCGCGGCGCCTCTTCGTAGTCGACGAAAGTCGACGGCAGTTCGCGCTCGTCGCGCGCGCCGCAGGCGACTTCGACGGGGTCGTCCCCCTTCGCCCGGTTGACCCGGTAGACGCCGCCTTCGACCGGCAGCCACTGGAGGAGGCTCACCAGCCAGCGAGGCGTGATGGCCGGTAGCTGCGGGGGGCTTTTGGTGGTGTTTGCTAGCTTTCGTGCTGCGTTATCGCGGAGTGCCATCGATTCCGTCCTCGCTTCTTGCGCCGACCATCGCCGCCCGCGCGATGGACGTCGACGCCCTTATAGGAGACGGAGCGCTTTCATCCGTCATCGCGGACGACTTCCTCGATCCGGGCGACATTTCTCGCGCATCTCGCGTGCCGCCGCGCGGGTTGCGGGTTGCGGCTTGCGGTTGGGAGGCGCGCCTCTCTCCGGGTCGCGTCGCCTCCGCCTCCGCCTCCGCCTCCGCCTCCGCCTCCGCCTCCGCCTCCGCCTCC
>CALFNG010000406.1 GCA_937902985.1 uncultured Myxococcales bacterium | reverse complement strand
CGGTCTGTTCCGGTGCCATGTAGGCGAGCGTTCCGGCGATCACCTCGGGCGGCTCCGGAGCGCGATGCTCCCGGGGCAGGCGCGAAGCGATACCGAACCCGGTGAGCCATGCGCGCTCACGGGTCGGGTCCACCAGGACATTCGCTGGCTTGATGTCCTTGTGGATGAGACCTCGCTCGTGCATCTGGCGGATCGCAGCCACGAGCGGAAGGGCGATGTGCAGGAACTGCGTCACCGCCAGGGCCTCGCCCAGGAGCCGATCGAGCGGCTCGCCCCCGGGATCCTCGAGCACCAGCGCGATTCGACCGCTGCGGGGGGCGAGCGCCAGGGGCCGCGCGGCCCACCTCGTATCGAGCGCGGCCCGGAGCTCGTATTCGTGCTCGAGGCGCCGGACGGCCTCGCGTGAGGGGTAATCCGCGGCTGGCGCGACGATCAGGATCGGGTCCCCGCGGTCGCCAGAGCCTCGGTGGAGGGTGAGGTCGCCCCGGCTCGCCAGCGATGGCATGGCGGGGATGCTGGCACCGCTTCAAGGGGACTTCAAGCATCGCCACGATGGGCCCCGGCCTCTCGCCGGACCCGATCCACGGCCAGAAAAAGAGCGCGAAAGCCCGGGAAAATGGCGCCGCGACGGAGGCCAGCCCGCGATCTATACCAAGGTGTAGTCGACATCCGGCTCGCGCCGTCCCTTAATACGACCACGGATCATGACGGCTCCTCGCATCACTGTGGTCGATGACGATGCGAGCGTCCGCGAATCGATGTCGAGCTTGCTCCGGTCATCTTGATGACCGCTCACGCATCGGACGACGAAGTGCGTTTGCGGGCGCTGACGGACGGCGCCAAGGATTACCTGGCCAAGCCGCTGGACGAGGAAGCGGTATTGAGGGCGATCGAGACGGTGCTACGCGCCAACTGAAGGGAGGCATCATGACGTCTTCGCGCGTTGGTCCCTCGCATCGCGAATTGGGTCGCAGCGGGCGGGGTCTGTGCGGTCGTCTTGCAGGTCGAAAGCTCCGACGACGCCGGGAACGTCGCTCATCACGCCATCTCCGTATGGCAACATCGCAGGGCTCAAGGACACCATGCACGCGGCGTCCCCGGAGGCGATCGCGGCTTTGTTCGAGCGCGAGGGCATGCGCCCCAGGCGCCAGTGGACGGTGCCTCTCAGCGGAGGAAAACGATTCGACGTCTGCGAATACGCAAGGAGCCTGTGAAGATGTTGGAACTGCGACCCACTTGCGAGCACTGCAACAAGGCTCTACCGCCGGATTCGACGGAGGCCATGATCTGTAGCTTTGGGTGCACCTTTTGCCGGTCGTGCGTCGAGGACCTCTTGGGCAACGCGTGCCCGAACTGCGGCGGAGGTTTTTCGGCACGCCCCATCAGGCCCTCGCGAAATCTGAACGGCGACAACTACCTCGGGGCCTACCCGGCGAGCACCAAGGTCAAGCATCGCCAGGTCGATCCCGGCGCCCACGAGCAGTTCGCCGCCACCATCAAGGCCATCCCTGCCGAGAGGCGCTGGGATCACGACATTCGTCTGGGTCTCCACAACGCTGAGTGGATCACGGAGGACGAACTTCAAGCGCAAGGATGCGCTCCGGCTGGCAGTCAAGCTCGCTGTGGATGCCGGCGAGTACGAGCGAGCGGCGGGCGTACTGGACGTCTTGAGGCTCGGAGCGCGCGCGAGAACCGTGGCCGCCAGGTGAAGCGCACGAGCCGGGCGGTTCGAGGGGGCGTCGCTCGGCCATGCCGCAGCCTGCCAGGGTGAGACCATGAGAACCTGCGACCGCAGGGCTGAGGGCCGACGCCCTGCGGCCCTGTTCCCTTCGTCGATCGGCGGCGCGCCGAGTAGCAACGCGCTCAGCGGAGCACGTCGTCGAGGGCGATCGCGATGTCGGGAAACGCCGACAGCGTGACGTGCTCGCCCTTGCGGCACGGTGCGACGCGCGTGTATTCGCCCGAGACGATCTCGGTGTGGACGAGCACGAGGTTGGCCGCGACATCGACGACCCAGTACTCCGGCACGCCGCACTCGGCATAGAGGCGCGCCTTTGGCCCGAGGTCCTTGCGGCGTGAGGACTCCGCCACCTCGATGATGAGCGACGCCTCGCTCGGGTGCGCGTCGAAGTAGTCCCTCGGCGGCACGACCGCGACGTCCGGCTGGGGCTCCGACCGGTCCGACGCCGCGAACGAGCTCTGGATCCGGATGACGGCACGGGGGGAGAGCGCCTTCACCAAGATCTGGGTGAGGCGCTGGATGATGGTGTCGTGAGCGGGGCCGGTCGGGCTCATGTGAACCATCGCTCCGTACAGCAGCTCGATCCGCTCGCCCTCGAACAGGCCGGCGCGCGCGAGCTCTTCGTACTCGATGCGACGAATCGGCCGGAGCTCTTGCTGCGAAACGTCGAGCATGGAAGTAGTTTGAAGCTAGCGTCGTTCGCGCTCGCTGGCCAGAGCGCACCTCATTCGCCGTCTTCGTCAGGAGCCGCGCTGGATGCGAGGCCGGCCGCGAGCGCCTTCCGTGCGAGCTTCCTCGCTTGCGCTCGGCCCCTTTCGCCGCCCGCTCTCGTGCCCGCTCCTCGATGCGCACCGATCAGCGCGGCCATGTCCTCGGCGTCGGACGACGCGAAAGGCTCGGAGGTTTGCTCTCCTTCGACGAGCGAAACGCCGCGCTCCGGGGATGCCGCCCGTCTGCGATCGCCACTGTCAGCCGTTCCCTCCGCCATCCGCCGGGCAACGTCATCCCCCTCCCTTCCCGCGATTCGGCCTCGTCCGTCGGACGCATCGGCCGACGCGAAAGGCTCGGTGGCGTGCTCTCGTTCTATACGAGAAAGACCGGATGCTCGCGATCTACCGGTGCATGTTCGACGCGATGTGCGACCGCCCGGACAAGGTGCGCGCGTCGCTCGCGATGACCAAGGGCGTGCCCCTGGACGCGTTGCCCGACGTCGGGGCGCTCGGCGTGGCCTGCGCGGCGGCGAAGATCCACGAGTATGCGCAGGTCTTCTACGACGTCGTCGCCCGCGAGGAAGCCAAGGGCCCCTGGCAGTTCGGGCCGGGGCGAGTCACGTCCGTGGGCCCGCGGGCGCTGACGCTCGGCCGCCTCGCCGTCCTGCTAGGTCGCCACGACGACGCGCTCGCCCACTTCGCGCGAGCGCGGGCCCTCGTCGCGCGCCTCCGGTCGCGTCCGTACATCGCGCAGATCGATCTCGCGACGGCCGAGGTCGTCGCGACGCGCGAGCCGGAGCGAGCGCGCGCGGTCGCCGAGTCGGCGCGTACCCTCGCGAGCGAGGTCGGGATGCGCGGCGTCGAGGCTCGAGCGCAGGCTCTGCTCGAGACCCTCGCTCCCAGGGCCGCTTCTCGAGCTCCCTCGCCTCCCGCCCGCTCGTCGACCGCACCGCGGAGCGCGCCGCGCCTCACCCTCGAGCGCGAAGGCGAGATGTGGCGGCTCGACAGCGGCGCCAGGGTCCTTCTCATGAGGGACACGAAGGGCCTGGCGTACCTCGACGTCCTCGTTCGCGAGCCGTGCCGCGAGTTCCACGTGCTCGATCTCGTCGGGCTACGCGGCGGACCCGCTCGTAGGCGCAGGCGATCAGCGTGGCGACGTCATGCGTCAGGACGACCCGTCCTTCCGACGCGGCCCGGACCAGCACGGCTTCGTCGGGCGCGCCGCGCAGGCCGAGGTCCTGCACGCGCACGAGATCCGTCCCGGGGTTGCGCCGCAGCAGCCCTCGGACGAGGTTGTTGTTGAAGTCCTCGTCGACCAGGAACCTCACGCCATGCCCGACGACGACCGCCGAGCCAGGAACCGTGCGCGGACGCCGGCGGGAGGAAACCTTGCCTCGATCTCGCCCTTCAATTCGGCGGCTGCGCCACGGCGGCCCACGACGTACTCGTCCACCTCACGACGGTGATCGAGCACGTACGAGATGACCGCGTAGACGCTCGCGAGATCGACGGAGGCGTACTGTTGCGCGATCTCCTCGGCGGTGGCGCCGGCGTCGAAGGCCGTCACGCTCTGGACCTGTTCGACGCCAGCATCGGGGGAACATCAGCTTCGACCGGATCGACGCAGGAGAGCCCGAGGGGGCTGGCTGGTCCGCTCCGCTCAGCCGGCGGGAGTTCGACGAGCTCAGGAGCCAACGCTCCAGCCAGAAAGGATCATCAGCAACCCCACCGATGTCCCGGTTCCGCTCATGCGGGAACGACGGACCAAGTTGGCGAGAGCAGGTACGGCCGGGCGTGGAGAGTGGACGTCAGCGTCGGCCGCTGCGACGTAGACTCCCTCCGTGCGCTACGTCGAGCACGCCCCGTCGCCCGCGCTGCGGGATCGCGTCGAGTGCTTCTGGTCGATCAGCGCGCCCGCGGGCGCGCCGGGGCACCGCGTGCTGCCCGATGGATGCGTCGACATCCTCTTCGACGTCTCTGGCTCCCCCGTCGTTGTCGGCGCGATGACGCGCGCGCTCGTGACCGAGACGACGGCGGCGGCGACCGAGCTGCTGGGGGTGCGCTTTCGTCCGGGCGAGGCGGCTTCGGTGCTCGGCGTAAGCTTGCGCGAGCTGTCGGACGCGACGATCGATCTCGAGGACGTGTGGGGCGCGCGCGGGCGGCGCGTGTCGGACGCGGCGCTGGAGCGGCGCTTGGTCGAGGAGCGGATCGCGCTGCTCTCGCGCGCGATCGAGGAGCGGCTCGCCGACGACCCCTACCGTGTCAAGGCGCTCCGGAGGCGTTTCGGGGCGTTGCAGAGCGTGAAGTTCTCGACAGATACGTGAACTCGGCGTTGCCAGGCGATCCACCCCGTTACGCCGAAAGGGTGCTCCGGAGGCGGAGCACCCCTTGTGTTGCCCGCGCGCGCGAGGCCCGTCTCGAGCGCCGAAGCACGATCGTCAACCCGATGACGTCCAGCGCCATCGTGCTCGGTCACGAGGTGAGCGCGCCCAAGACCTCTCGCTCTGACGAACGCCTTCTCGCGCTCGCCGCGGGCCCGAGCGAATGCGCCGCCATCGTCGACCACAGCCGGCATGAACGTCCGCCGCATCTGATCCTCGACGGCCTGCGCCTCCGCGCTCGGCTCTGGACTGGGCGCTGCGGCTCGGGCACCGTAGCCTTCTGCTCGCCGGGCTCCTCTGCCCTGAACTTCTTGGCGTGCGATCGCTGGGCGGACGTTCGGATAACTTCGGAGTGACCTGGCGGGCGACCGCGTGCGTGCTCAAGGGTGCGGGGCCTTTCGTGCTCGTGAAGAGTTCGTGATCCGTCGGATCCCGCCGGATGGCTTCGACGCAACAGCGCTGGAGGGCCAACGGATCTTGCCGTCGATGATCCCAAGCTTCGACTTCAAGCCGTCAGACGATAGCTACGGCTTGTCCGTCTACGTCGAGTCGCTTCTGGCCGATGGTACGGACACCCTCGGCAACGTCGATCCGAAGTGGCTGACTTACGGGATCGTTCGCATTCGCGCTGGCGATCTCCGACAGTTCAACGTTCGTGTCTGTTACTCGCCGCACGACTGCGACCACGAAGATGAAAACCTGAAGGCTGCCCACGCGTCCATCATCGGAATCGAGACCTAGCGGCGGCCCCGAACTCCACGCTCGTCCCCCGCTTGCGCGTCGCAGTAGCCGACGTGCTTCGGGCGCTCGGGACCTCGCGGGACACACGCTGCGCGACTGGGTCGAGCGCGCGCAGAGGCGCGCGGGCGTGGAGGCGACGGGCAACGTGCACATCCTTCGCCACACGTTCTGCTCGCACCTGGCGATGCGAGGCGCGGCGCCAAAGGCGATCCAGAACCTCGCCGGGCACCAGCATCTCTCGACGACGATGCGCTACATGCACCTGTCGCCGAGCGAGCGCGAGCGGTCGGCCTACTCAACCGGCGGGGAGCTCACGGCACAATGGCGGCACATGACGGAGCCGCGCGCGCATCTTCTTAGAATAACTTGGCATTCCGGTGGAGCTGACGAGAATCGAACTCGTGACCTCTTGCATGCCATGCAAGCGCTCTCCCAACTGAGCTACAGCCCCGACGACCTGAGAACGAGGGCGCATCTCTACCGAAAGAACGCGGTCCTCGCAACCCCTGCTCGCGCGGGGTCCGCCTGACGCCCGTCGGGACGCGAACGGCAGCCTGGCGTCGGCGCGGCCCACCCTGCTGCCGGACCCTTCCGGCGACGCTTCCCCGGCGCCCCTCTCAATCCCCGACCTTGACCCCCAGGCGCTTCATCATCTTCTGGAGCCCGAACCGCGATAGACCGAGCAGCTGAGCCGCGCGAGTCTGGTTGCCGCGCGTCTTCGTGAGCGCCTCGTTGAGAAGCGCCGACTCGAGCGCGTCGACGCGCGAGCGCAAGTGCAGACCCGACTCGCGCGACGGGCTCGGTCCGCCCCGGACGACGTCGGCCGAGAGCTCCGGCAAGTCAATGGGGCCGTCGGCCAGGACGAGGGCCCGCCGTACTTCGTTCTCGAGCTGGCGGACGTTGCCGGGCCACGGGAATGCGAGGAGCTTGGCCATCGCGGCGCGCGTGACCTTGACCACGCGCCCGGCGCCGTGCTTCTTCCCGAAGTGCTCGAACAGGAGGGGGATGTCCTCGGGGCGCTCGCGGAGCGCGGGCACGCGCAAGGTGATGACGTTGAGGCGGTAGAACAGGTCTTCGCGGAAGGTCCCGGCGGCGACCATGGCTTCGAGATCGCGGTGCGTCGCGCCTATGACGCGCACATCGACCTTGCGTGATCGCTCGCTGCCCACGGCGCGCACCTCTCCGTCTTGCAAGACGCGGAGGAGCTTCGCCTGCATCGCGAGGGTCATCTCGCCGATCTCGTCGAGGAAGAGGGTCCCGCCGTCGGCGACGTCGAAGAGGCCCGCGCGCGTCGACGATGCGCCGGTGAAGGCGCCGCGCACGTGGCCGAAGAGCGTCGACTCGAGCAGCGTCTCCGGGACGCTCGCGCAGTTCTCGCCCACGAAGGGGCGGCGGGCGCGGGCGCCGTTGGCGTGGATGGCTCGGGCGATGAGTTCCTTGCCCGTGCCGCTCTCGCCCATGACGAGCACGGGGACGTCGCTCGCCGTGACGCGATCGACCAGGCGCAGCAGATCGCGCATCGGCTCGCTCCGCCCGGCGATCTGGTCGTAGGCGTACCGGTGCTCGTGCGTGTCGCGGGTGAGCTGGAGCTCCGTGCGCGTCGCTTCGAGCTCCCCCTCGCGCTCGCGCAAGAGCCCCTCGACCCGCGCTCGGGCGCGCTCGGCCCGCCTGGCGGCGCGGCGCAGCAGGACGGCGTCGCGCGCGTCGGCGATCGCCATGGCCGCCTGCGAAGCGACGACGCGCACCCACGAGAGCTCGCGCGGACCGAAGGCGCCCTTGCGCACCCGGTCGTCGAGGTAGACGACGCCGAGCGCCTCGCCGCGCGCGAGGAGCGGCACGGCGAGCACGCTCCGGAGGCGGAGGGCGTGCACGCTCGCGTGCGCGTCGCCGAGCGACGAGAGCGCGTCGGTGGCCACGACCGCATCGCCCGTCTCGATGGCTCGCCGCGCGATCGTCTGCGACAGGGCCAGCTGCTCACCGACGAGATCGTGACGGGCGAGGTTGCGCGCGGCCCGCGGGACGAGGCGGCCGTCGGGGGCGCGGAGGAGCAAGAGCCCTCGCTCGACGCCGGTCCACAAGACCAGGGTGTCGAGCACCTGCTCGAGCAGCGGACGCAGCCTGTCGCGCGCCGAGAGGGCTCGCACGATGCCCTCGAGCGCGAGCACCTGGGCGGGGGCAAACGTCACGTCGACCGCCTCGAGCGCGGCGGCGCGCGCCCATCTCAAGGACGCGACCCAGGGACGCATCTCCGGCGGCGTCCCTTCGACGAGGGTCCGGGCCGCAGCGCTCCGAGCGAGCTCGAAGCGGCGCGCGGACTCGCCGTCGCCGCGATCGGTCGCCAGCTCCACGGCCGCCTCGAGCGCCGGGCCCCGTGATGCGAGAGGCGCCGGGACGTCGACCAGCGCGGACAGCGCCGGCAAGACGCCGCCGTCGGCGCCCGAGCGCCGGCCCGCGAGGATGGCCCTTGCCCGCGCGCCCCACCACTCCCAGCGCGCCGTCGCGCCGACGTGCGGAGCGTCGGCGTCGTGCCCCACGAGCGCGCGGTCGTCGAGACTCTCGGGGGCCCAGACGAGCTGGCGCGCGGCGGCGCGGACGGTGTCCTCGAGGCCAGAACCCCTGAGCTGCTCGGCGGCCTCGACGACCCACGCGCGAGCCTGTTCGTCGCCCGGGGGACGCACTTCGACGCGCGCCCAGACGGCGTACGCGGCCGTCCGGCGGTCGCGGGCTTCGAGCGCGCGATCGCGGGCCTCGCTCGCCGCTTCGTCCGTGGCGTGCAGGGCGCCGAGCGTGGACAGGGCCGCCGCTCGCGCGAGCCAGGCGCGCGCCGCCCGCTCCGGATGACCCAGTCGTTCCCACAAATGCGCGGCGCGCGTCGCGCTCGCGAGCGCGCGGGTCAGATCGCCGGCGTCCGTTGCGGCAGCCGCCTCGTTCGTCAGGTACGTGGCCTCGTCGACGACCTCGCCCGCGCGGGCGGCGTTCTCGACGGCGCGCCCGAACGCCGCGAGCGCCGCGCCGTGGTCCCCGCGAGCGTGCAGCAACATGCCTCGCACGCCTTCGAGGCGCGAGCGGGCCTCGGTGTCGACGGCCTCGAGAAGCGCCGACTCGACGACGCGCAGCCCAGCCTCGTACGCGCCTCGCCGCCAGGCGATCAGCCCGCGCACCTCGGTCGCCGCGGGACCGCGCGCGCCTTCGAGCAACGCGTCGGCGGCGTCGAGCTGATCGGCGTCCCACGCCAGGCGAGCGAGCGTCGCCTTCGCGCTCGAGCGCGAAAGGAGGTCGTCGCACGCGAGCACGCGGTTCGCCGCGGCGCGGGCGCCCTGCACGTCGCCTCGACGGCGAGCGATGACCGCACGGAGCGCGTCGGCCTCGAGGCCCTCGATCCGCATGAGCGCGACCCAGGCTCGCCCGGTCTCGCCCGCGCGGGCCAGGGCCGAGGCGAGGAGCACGGCGAGCGTGGGCGAGGCTGCCTCGCGCGCCACGTCGTCTTCGGCGAGCGCGAGCGCTTCGGGGCTCGGCGCGGGGCGCGCGAGCTCGCGTACGAGCCGCGAGGCGCGGTCGGGGCCGTCGGCGAGCGTCGCGTCCGAGGCGCGCACGTCGTCGCAGCTACGCAGATCCTCGAGCGTCCACGAGGCGGGCTCGCGGACCTCGGCCAGAGCCGCCACCCGCGCGACCAGGGTCCCCTCGTCGATCTCGCTGGCGCCGATCGGCCAGGCCGCGGCGCTCGGCCCGACGAGACCAACGAGCCATCGCGAGCGGCGCACGACGCCGAGCGGTTCGACGACCCCGCCACCCAAGCCGCGATCCGGCGCAAGCGCTGCGATCGAGGCGCCTTCGATCCACGTGCGCGCCGGCTCGCCGATCGCGAGCGACGCAGACGCGCCCGTCGTGAGCTCGACGGCGCGCTGCGCGAGGTAAGCCCGGCGAACGCGAGCGACGCGAGCCTGGGCGGCCTCGCGCGCGTCGGGGCGGAGGTCGAGGTGTCGCCCGGCGCGCCGGGCGATCCAGGCGGCGCTCGGCCGTCCCCCGGGCGAGGGCGCGAGGAGCGCTTCGACCCAGCACGCGATCTCGGATCGTAAGCTTGCTGACGATCCGCCTCTCGCGCCGGTCGAGCCGCGGTCCCAAAGGGCGATCGCGGCGCGAGGGTCCGACGCGCGCGCCACGGCGGGGTCGAGGATCTCGGCGATCACCAGGCCGAGAGCCCACGCGTCCGCCGCGGGGCCCGCCTCGCCCCGCGCGAGCACCTCGGGCGAGGCGTATCGGGGGGTCCCGCCGAGCGCTCCCGCCGCCGCCTCGGCCGCGAGCCCGAGATCGATGAGCGTGACTCCGCGATCACCGGCGGCGTCGCGGGCTTCGCGCGCGGCGCGTGCGGCCGGTCCGCGAACGACGTCGGGCGCGCACACGATGTTCGCGGGCTTCACGTCACCGTGGTGAACCCCGGCTTGATGCAGCTCTTCGAGCCCCCGAGCGACGGCGTGCGCCACCACCGCGGCGAGTCGCTCGCGGTCGTTGCCGTCTGCCACGACCGCCAGCCGCGACTCGAGGGACACGCCCTCGATCCACTCCGTGACGAGAAAGCCGGGACCCGCGTCGAGGAGCGCCGGCCCCCATCGACGCCCGACTCGTGCGAGCACGCGCGCCTCTCGCGCGAGCATCGCGATGGCCACCGCCGTGCCCGAGCCGGTGCCGGCGGGCCCGGCCGCGGCACCCTGGGCCTCCTTGAGGGCCGCCTCTCGTCCTGTCTCGGCGTGCCGGGCGCGCCACACCACCGACGTCGTTCCCTGTCCCACCCGCTCGATGAGCTTCCAGGCAACCCGGCCGCTCGCCTCTCTCGAAGACAACACCGACCCCACGGGCAGGGCGGCGTTCGGCGTGTTCGGGGGCGGCGGCGGCGGTGCCAACTGCCCTGCCGTGTCGCCCCGCGGTGTCATGTCCATGAAGCAACCGTGGCCAGGGGCATTCGTCAACTCCGGTGACGCCCATGGCCGCGCCTCGGCCCTTCCGTCATGACGCGCTGCAGCTAAACGTATGTGTGCGTGATCGCTGCAAGCTTTCGTCGAAGCGCTCTGGGACGCACTTGGGGCGACGACTTTGGTTGCAGGGCTTGATCGATCCCTGCACCCTCGTAACACTAAGGTGGGCATGGATAGCGGACGCGACGCCCCCCCGGGCGATATGCTTCAGGTCATTCGCAGGCGCGCGCCCTCCCTCGGGCTCGCCGACGGGACCGGAAGCGTCAGCGTTCGCATCCGGCTCGCCCCTGCGCGCCGACGCAAGCTGACACTCGTGGTGGTCGCCGCGCTGGGAGCGTGCACGCTCATCCTCGTGGCCGCCGGAATCGCGCATCTCGCGCGGGCCAACAACGAGACCAGCGCGCTCGCGGCCACCGAGCCCTCGGCGATCGCTCCGCCTGCACCCGGCGCCGCCCCGGTGGCCGCGCCCGCGGCGCCCCCGGTCGACATTCCGCAGACCGGAACGCTACGGCTGCAGCGCCCCGCCACAGCCGGAAAAGTCTGGCTCGACGGGCAGAAGATCACCACCGCATGGGCCACCGTGGCGTGCGGCTCGCATCAGGTCAAACTCGGCGCCCACGGCAAGCCTCACGCGGTCGACGTCCCCTGCGGCGGCGAACTCCGCCTCTCGAAGTAACGGGCGAAGCAGGCCCCGCGTTTTAGAATTTGATTCCGTTCTTGGCGCGGTGCGTCCACCAGCGCCAGCCGAGCCAGGCGGCCGGCACAGCGGCCACGACGGCCGTCACCGGGCCCACGGCGGCCCCGAGCACGACCGTCGCAGCGGCGGCCGCTCCCGCTTTCAGGCCCTTTCGGCGCGACTCTTCGAGGACCTCGCTACGGGACTTGCTCATGCCTCGTATCGTGAGGCCGACGCGCTGCCGCCGCAACTCGTCATCGCCCTGCGAACGATGTCGCGCGCGCGTGAGCGCGCGTCCACCGCGCGACCACGTCGACGTCGGCCGGGGATAGATCGGTGTCGAAGCGCGGCATGTGCTTCTTCATCGTTTCGTCGAGCGCCTTCTCACGGTACGTCGCGACCGTCGCGGGGTTCGCGACTTGCGTGCGAGTCCACGCGATCGACCCGTAGCCCGCGAGCTCGGGGGCGACGTTCGACCCCTCGTCGTCTCCCTGCCCCTTGTAGAGGTGGCAGCTGGTGCAGCGCTCGGTCACGATCTTGTCGCCGGCCGCGCGCGTCTTGGCGTCGAGCGCGCGCGGTGGATCGCCGGGCTCGTCACCGAGCGACGCGAGGAAGAGCGCGACGGCGTGCTTCTCGACGTCGGTCTTGATCATCGGGGTCCACGGCTCGCCCGGCGGCTTGGCCGCGGGCCGCGTGTCGACGCTCGGCATCTGCTCCTTGTAGGGTCCGCGCCCGAAGAACTGCGGGCCGTCGGGGTCGTGGATCATCGCTTCGATCCACGGCGGCGTGCCCCACCCGTCGAGCTTCGTCGCGGTGGCCTTCTCGGCGTCGCCGAGATCGCCGAGCACGTGGCAGCTCGCGCAGTGCTTGTCGAAGAGCTCGCGCCCATGAATCTCGGGATCGCCGCGCATCATCGCGAGCGGCCCGGCCGGGGGCACGCCGTTCATCGCCAGCTGGACGACGGCGGTCGCCAATGCGTCGGCCTTCGCCCGCGCTTTCACGTAGTGCGTGTCGTGGGCGTCGTGCGCGCGAGCCACTTCGCTTAGCACGACCGCGCCCACGAAGATCGCGACGACCGGCGCGAACACGAAGAGCGCGCGCGATCGAGCCGAGCGGGGCTCCCGGTCGATCCAAGGGAGCATGACGAGGTATCCGGCCGCGGCCCCGGGCACGAGCGACGTGCCCCAGAACTCGAGCGCTCCGTGGAAGAACTTGCGGAGCTGGAACATCGGCAGGAGAAACCACTCCGGTCGCGCCGGGTAGTCGCTCAGGGGATCGGCCGGCGCCTCGAGGGGCGCGCCGTGCGCCCGCCCGACCAGCGCGAAGAGCGCGAGCACGACGGCGGCCGAGATGCACACGCTGAACGCGAACGTCGGCGCGAACGTCCGTGCGACCGGCGTCGACGTTCGCCCCACAGCGGGCGTCGCTGACGAGGCGGCGCTCGCCAGGCGGCGGCCCCAGAGCGCGAGCCCCACGATGGGCGGTAGCAGCATCACGTGAAGGGTGAAGGCGCGCGTCAACCCGAGGGCTCCGAGCTCGGGCCCGCCGGCGATCATCTGCGCGATGAAGCCGCCGACGACGGGCGCGAGGCCCGCGATGTTCCCCTCGACGACGCGGGCCCACCATCCGAGCTGGTCCCAGGGCAAGAGGCCGCCGGTGATGCCCTCGGCGACGGCCATGCCGAGCACGAGGAGCGTGAGCCACCAGCCGATCTCGCCGGGCTTTCGGTAGCTGCCGCTCAGGGCTCCGTGCACGACGTGCACCGCGGCGAGCACGAAGAGCGACTGGGCCGCCCAGTAGTGCAGGCCGCGCACGAGCCACCCGGCGGGCTGCACGAACTCGATGTAATGGACGCTCGCCCACGCTGTCTGCGGCGACGGCGCGTACGCCGTCATGAGGACGAGCCCCGTCAGCGCGAGCACGGCGAAGCACGTGGCGACGCTGGCCGCGATCGCCGACGCCCACGCTCCGCCGCCCACGACGGGATGCTCCAGCCACTTCTCGCGCGACGAGCGCGAGGCGGTTCGCTCGTCGAGCCAATCTGCCACCGTCCGAAGCACCGACATGGGTGATTAGATCGGATCTTTCTCCGGCGTCCCCTGCCGGAAGCGTTGAAACTGCACCATCACGAACCCGTCTTCGACGCGGGTCGCGAGCGAATCGAGGGCCCGCGGTGACGGCCCGTTCAAGCGCTGCCCGTCGGCGTCGAACGACGAGTCGTGGCACGGGCAGTTGAAGCCCGGGCCGCTGCCGCTCTTGTCGACCGCGCACCCGAGGTGCGGGCACACCGTGCTCCACGCGACAACGGCGGCGCCCTTGCGGAGGATCCACGCGGCCCCGAGCTCGACCTGCTTCTCGAGCGTCCACGCGTCGCGGTGATCGGCGACGAGGGCGACTCGCTTCGGCTCGCCTTCGGGCAACGAGTCGACGGCCACCGTCTTGATCCAGTTGCCGCCGCCGACGGCGCCCAGGGCCGGCGCGACGAGGAAGCGCACGGTCGGAACGGCGATCGCTCCGCACCCGACGGCGCCCCCCACCGCAGCGAGGGTCTTCAGTGCGCCGCGGCGGCCCATGGGAGCGGTGCCGCCGTTGCCAGCATTGCGAGCGTCGTCAGACACGGTGGCGAGCCTACTCCCATGGAAACGACGCCGAAACATCTTCCCGAGAAACGCGCCGGGTCCGTGCGGAAAGGTTGCCTGAGGCGGCCGGCCGACCTGATAGAAGTGAACCCGGCGATGCGCGTTCTCGTCGGCACCAGTGGGTACTCGTACAAGGAGTGGAAGGGGCCGTTCTACCCGAGGGAGCTCCCCGCCGCGCGGTTCCTCGGCTTTTACGCCGCGCGCTTCAAGACCGTGGAGATCAACAACACGTTCTATCGGATGCCGACGGCCAAGCTCATCGATGGGTGGGCCAGCGAGGTCCCCGAGGGGTTCACGTTCGCGATCAAGGCGCCCCAGCGCATCACGCACTTCGCCAAGCTTAAGGGCGCTGACGACACGGTGGCCACGTTCCTGCGCACGGTCGCGGCCCTTGGCCCGCGTCTCGGGCCGCTTCTCTTCCAGCTGCCGCCCTTCATGAAGAAAGACGTGCCGCTCCTCGCCGGCTTCCTCGCCGCCGCCCGCCAGGCCGGCACCGAAGGCGTTCGCATCGCGTTCGAGTTCCGCCACGCGTCATGGTTCGACGACGAGACGTGGACCACGCTCCGCGATCACGGCGCGTCGCTCTGCATTGCCGAAGGCGAGAAGCTCGAGTCGCCGCTGGTCGCGACGGCCGACTGGGGCTACGTGCGCCTGCGTCGCGACGCATATCCCGACGCCGTCGTCGGCGCGTGGGCCGACAAGATCCGCGCGCAGCCGTGGAAAGAGGCGTTCGTTTACCTGAAGCACGACGACGGCGACGCGCCGAGCGTCGCCACGAAGCTCATCGAACGCCTTTCGTAGCGCTCGCGATTGCCGCCCGGCTCACGCTCGAG
>CALFNG010000405.1 GCA_937902985.1 uncultured Myxococcales bacterium | reverse complement strand
GCTGTCACGCAGCCAAGCGCCCACCTACTCCACGACCATGCCCACTTTCACGTCCGAGCCGACCCGCACCCGAAGTTAAGTGGGACAAAGTGCGAGCCGATCCGCTTCGCCTGGCCCGCTCGGATGGAGCCGCACCCTTGTCGAGGGCGCGCCTCGAGAAGCCCCCGAAAGGAACGGTTGCTGTGAACATCGTCCAGCATCCCGGCGGATATGCAAAGAAGTACTCGATACGCAACAACCTCGTGTGCTCGTCGACGGCGCGGGACCTGCGATACTTCACGGACACGTCGTCGGGTTCGTCCGGGTCTCCGGTATGCGACGACGACTGGCGTGTCGTCGCGCTGCACCGAGGAGCGACCGTCGCCGAGAACGTTCAGTTCCAAGGTAGGCGAGTCGCATGGGTGAACGTTGGTAGTCATGTTTCGGTCATTCTGGCCGATCTTCGCGCGCAAACCCCGGCCATCGCCACAGAGATCGCCGCAGCAATGGAATAAGTATGAAGACATCAATCACAGAAATAGTGACGTGAGCCCTCCCTTCCGCATCGTCCGGGCGGGCGTTCCTCAAGGGATCGTGCCGGAGGTCGGGGGCAGGGGGGGACCGCCACCCCCTGCAGGTGCTGCCGCCGCCGGGGCGCCCGGCGCCGCGGACGACATGAGCTTCTACCTCGACAAGCTGATGAAGATGATTCCGACCGAGGTCATCGGCCTCTACCTGGTCGGCAGCGGAATCATCCCGGACGACCAGCACGCGTACCTCCTGGGATGGTCGACGGTGTGCCTGATCGGGGTGGTGATCGCGCGTATCGCGGGAACCCGCGACAAAGCCGCGAACAAGCCGCCGCAGGCAGGCCTCGTCGTCGTATCCGCGATCGCGTTCGTCATCTGGGTGTACTCGCTAGGTGGCCCCTTCAAATGGTACATGGGCGCCAACTACAAGCCGTTTTTAGGGTCCCTTTTCGTCCTTGTCTGGACCTTCGTCGTGCCGCTCGTGTACACGCCGGCCGATTGAGCGCGTAGAAGAGTCGGCACCCCAACTGGCCGAAGCTGCCTTCTTGCGCCCTTGGCGAAACGTCTCGCCGTACCCCCCCAGGATCCACGCCCGACATCGTACGCCGTTGCGGCGCCGAACGTCCCATCGGTCGTTCGAGGAGGACGCTGACGGTGGCCGCCTCTCCGTACTCGAAGTTCGGACGACGAGGTCCGGGCGGCCATCGCCCGTTCAGATCCGCGCTCGTCACCCGAACAGGGCGAATCCCCGCGTATACGCGCCGGCGCTCTGGAAGGTGCCGTCCCCGGATCTCAATTCATGTCGATGAGAGGAACGTACATTCCGAGGGTGAGGCCCACGTTGAGCGTCCCCTTCGTGTCCTTCGTCGGCGACAGAGCGAACGTCGGCGAATAGCTCGCCGTGGCGCCCAGGATCACCGGAATGCTCTTTCCCCAGCCTGCGGCGATCGTGAAGCTCGGCGCAACCGCGTCCGCGACTTTGGGGGTATTCACGGTGGCCTTGTTGTCGTATGCGATGTATTGCCCAAGGTCGAAGATGCCGAACTCGAGGTGAAGACCAGCGCCGTTGCCGCTCGATACCTGGTCGAAGCCAATACCGATGGGGAGGCTAAGCGGGCCGAGGAGCGCGGGCGGCGCGCCGCCAAGTCGAGCGCCGCCCACAAGGCGAAGTGATCCGCCGAAGGAGAAGATGCTGTCGCCGTCGCGCGCGGTGCGATCGGTCATGTCTTGTGTCAGCGATTCGAGGATCTGCGTTCGCTGATCGTGGAGTTGCTGTGCTGTCGCACCGCTCGTCTCGGCAAAGGTGGCCGCATACTGCACGAGCGACCCCAGGAGCAAGAAGGCCCGCTGGTTCGTCTTCTGGTACGCCGAGGTTGCATAGAACTCGACGACGCGTGCCAGAGCCGTGATAGTCGCATTGCTGTCGCCGTCGAGAGCGCCATCGAAGATAGGTTGAATTATTCCGAGCACCTGGCCCAAGGTCAACTTTGTACCGGGTGCGATCGAGTCGACGCTAGGGCAAGCGAACAACGGTGTAGGGAGGTCCGCGTCGAGCATGCACGCGGAATCGAACAGGGCATCGACGGCTCGAACAACGCGCTGCCGGTTGTCGGGCTGACCTTGGCTGGTCGTCAACGTTGCGGCAGCCACGAGCTGGGCCGCCACGGCGCGCGCGGCCGGTTCGGCAGCCGGCGTCCCGCTCGAGTAGTTGTTCGCGTAAGTCACGAAATCGCAACTCGCAATGGGCTTCGGGCTTGTGGGTGCGGCCGCCTCTTCAGCGCAGCGCGTGAACGCGAGGACCCCAGCCACGAGCGCGGTCTGGGCGGGTCGCAGCGTTTTGACGGTGTCCTCGCTTACGACGTCGTTGCCGGAGTCGATGGTGTCGACGTAGGCGAGGACCTCTCCGACGACCGCTTGGGCCTGCGCGTTGTCAGCAAGCAGCTTTGGACGAGCGACGAGTGGCACGATGACCGACGTCAGTACGGTTCCGACGGCGATCTTCGACGCCTCCGCGTTTCCGCCGACGAGCTTGGTCTCCATGTACGTGAATCCGTCGGAGGCGAGTGCGCCGAAGAGTGCGTCGCGCTGCGTGGCGATGTCCTGAAGCCGCAGCGGACCTAGCACCTTGCACGTGGCCGGAAAGGTGAAAGAGGTCGTGGCGGGCGCGGCCGGGGAGGGCGCCGCGGGAGGTGCAGCCTGCGACGTGCTGCTCGCACCGAGTCCGGGTTGCTGTGAGCTGCTGGTGGAGCTTCCGTTCGCAGGCGTCCCGGGCGACGCCGTAGTGCATCCGAGGAGGTCCTCGAGCTTGTCCTTCAGCAACCGGTATGCCTCCGCCGTGGCCCGATCGACGATGATCTGTCCCAAGATCTGCAGAGCCTCGGCGGCGGCGTCTTCGAGTCCTTGCGACGTGCCCGACGAGAGCGCAGGCACCCCGCCAGCTCTTCGCTCGAGCCGGAGGGCACTCAGCGCCTCGGCGGTCGACTGATTGGGTCGAAGGGCCGGCTGGAGAGTCTGCGTTGCCGGTGATGCGTTGGCGGTCGTCGACGGCGCAGCAGGCATGTTGGCAGCCGGGGCTGGCGCTGCAGGTCCGACGACCGGAGCGACTCCCTTCGGCGAGAACCGGATCGACTGAAGTCCAGGACACGAAGCGCCGACGCCCGTCACCGCTTTCCACGTAGGCGATGCCACTGTCCCGTAGCCTGGAGCCGTCACGTATGCTGCCGGCGCCTGAATTGGTGGTTTCGTGGCCGAGTAGTAGACGAGCAGGCACGATGTCCCAGTGCACGGCTGCGTCAGTGCAATCGGCGCGGAGGCGCCCGTGTCGTGGAAGAACGTCGCGGCGACGATGTTCTTGTGCCCGGACCCCGAGTTTGCCGCTTGCCCGGCAGCCGCGAGACAGTCCGCGTCAGCCGCAAGGGCGACAGGTGAAAATGCAACGAGGAGCGTAGCGAGGGCGACCGCAAAACTGAATGCCTTCATCGATGGGGTTCCCGTCAGAAAATGAAATTCAATGGATGACCCGTCAGCTGCCGTAAAAAACGGAGGGCACGGTCGAACGGTTCGAAGATCGAGGTCGTGCCGAGTTGGCCCACGCAAATCCCCAAGGCAATCCCCGAATTCGTCTCGTCGATGAAGATCGTCCCGGAGTCACCGGGGTTGGTTACGAGTGACCGCGTGGCCACCACGCCGCGAACTGCGTACGTCCCTCGTGCGGGCGACGTCATGAAAACGTCGGTCGGTCCGTCTTGGGTCGTCGTGGCGTTCGAACGGTCATGAGTAGTCGGGAGAAATGCGAGGACGTCGATGCTAAAGAGCTCGTCGTCCGGCGCGTCTTCGCGGAGGCGCGGGCCCTCCGTCGAAGCCACGGCGGCCGAAGCGCCGGCGGGCGTGAGCTGGACGAGAGCGGCATCGATCGCGGCTGTTCCATCGGGCTGGGGCCCGTCCAGCAGATTCAGCTCCAGCGTCCCTATTTGCTGCGGCTGCGCGGAGCCGGGAACGCCTCCCGTCACGGCAACGCGACCGCCACCCGCCGAGAAGAGGTGGCCGGAGGTCAGGAGGTGCGTGGGTTCCTGAGGGCCGTTGCCGAGGACGGCCGCAACGCCACCGAATTGCTTGATGGTGGCTTCCGAATGGATCGCCGCGCCTGCGTACACGCCCGTCATGGGTGGTTTGAACCCAGAATCGTGGGCGTTCGGCGAGGGACCGATCCCGACGACGTTTGGGACGACGACCAGGTCCCTCTCCGGGACCTCGAGCGGTGCGACCGGCTGGTCGGGGGTGGCCTGCTTGTGCGCGACATAGACATTCAGTGCGCGCTCCGAGACTCGGCGGCCCGCGATGACCTTGCGGTCAATCCCGAACCCCAGAACGCCATGCGCGTTTCCATCGCCGAACGTCTTTCGAGCGCTTTCCATGATCGCGGAGATGTCTGCTCGCCGAATGCGCCGTCGCTCCATACGCGGAGACGGTAGGGGACGCGCCGCGTCTCGCGCAATTGCATCCGATTTCACCCCGCGTATCGGCTGACAAATACCCCTTCGTTGCGGGGACGCGGCTTCCCCCCTCAAACCAGTGGTCACGGCCGCTGAGGGCGGCTTTCTGCGCCGGACGGCCACTCGCCGGATCAAGGCCTGGCGAAAGTCAGCGCGCGACGAGCGGCTGAGGGCGCACGACGCCCTTGGCATGGCGGTCGAATGCTCGGCGGAGGTAGCCATCCGTCTTCAACATGTCGGGCGACGGCCGAGGCGCTGGGACCGGACATCGCAGAGCGCATCGCGTGGATCGAGGGCGATCTGGCGGTGTCGACGCCGCCGCGCGACCACTTCGACCTGGTGGTGTCCCTCTATGTGTCATGTCGCGGGATCGCTGGACGAAATGGTGCGGCGCATGGCGAGCGGGGTCGCGCCCGGCGGGACGTTGTTCATGGTCTGCACCGTCCGATCGATCCGACGACGGGAAAGCCGACGGCCGCTGCGAGTCAGGTGCAAGTCTCGCCGCGAGGCGCCCGACGTGAGCGGGACCGGGGCGCACCACCGTCTTCCCAGATGGTGCGCCCCGTTTCCCTGGAGCGCGGCCCGCGCGATGCCAGGCGCAAGCTCTCGCGAAGGTACATCTCGTCCGAATGGTCGGTGATCCCCTGGCATGAACTCAGAACGGCAAGAACCACGCCTCGAGACGACCAAGCGGGGAGTAGTGATTGACCGATACCGGTTTCCGCCGCAGGACACGGACTTCGAGGAGCAGGACGACGCCTACGAGCCCGGCAGCGAGAAGGTCTCTGCGATCGCCAGGGTCGAGGGGCTCGACCTCGAGCAACGAACCGTCGACATCCGAAAGGGTCGCGCACGCGCGGAGCGTCATCCCGCCGCGCTGTTCAAACAGGACAAGGTGAGCAACCCGGATGCGGTGCAGGCGCTGATTCGCCTGGGGGAGTTCGTGCGCGACCATGGGATCGACTCTCCCGGAGCCCACCGTGCCGAGCGGGATCTCCTGCTCCGGCTGAATCCTCGGTTGCTCCCGGGGGAAGCGTTGCGCACGCCCGGCGAAGCGACTGTCGCGTCGGCGCGGCGCACAGCTCTCGCGCTCGACGGCGGGATACTCGCGGTCCAGGGGCCACCGGGCGCCGGCAAGACATTCACCGGGGCACGGGTGATCGTCGATCTCGTGCAAGCCGGCCGCCGCGTTGGCGTCACCGCGGGTAGCCACAAGGTCATCCGGAATCTCCTGGACGAGGTGGTCAGAGCCGCCGCGGAGGAAGGCGTTCGGCTTCGCTGCATGCACCGCCTGAGCGACCCGTCGAAGACGCCCGATCCGCACATTGACGAGGAGACCGACTCCGCGAAGGCGGTCGCCAAGATCCTCGCCGGCGAATACGGCGTCGTTGGCGGTACCGCGTGGGTTTGGTCGAAAGAGGAGCTCGCGCGCTCAGTCGACGTGCTCGTCGTCGACGAGGCGGGACAGATGTCACTCGCGAACGTGCTCGCCTGCGCGCAAGGCGCGAAGAACCTCATCATGCTCGGCGACCCCCAACAGCTCGAGCAGCCTCAAAAGGCGAGTCACCCTGAAGGATCCGAACTCTCTGCGCTCGAGTATCTGCTCGAAGGGCACGAGACGACGCCCGACGAGCGCGGCTTGTTTCTCGGTGAGACCTGGCGACTTCACCCGGCCATCTGTAGTTACACGTCGGATCTCTTCTACGAGGGCAAGCTGCGCTCACATGCGGGCCTCGGCGCCCAGACCGTGGTCGGCACGACGCGGTTCGCGGGCTCGGGCCTGTTCCTCGTGCCTGTCGAGCACGAAGGCAACCAGAACGCGTCGCTCGAGGAGGCCGCATGCGTCGCCGAGATCGTGACCGAACTGACGATGGCCGGCGTCACCTGGATCGATCGGCACGGCGCGACACGCCCCGTGACGCTTGACGAGATCCTCGTCGTCGCCCCCTACAACGCGCACGTTTCCGAGATCGCCGAGCGGATGCCAGGAGTGCGCGTCGGCACCGTCGACAAGTTCCAGGGCCACGAGGCGCCCATCGTGATCTACTCCATGGCGACGTCGCGTCCCGAGGAGGCGCCGCATGGGATGGAGTTTCTCTTCAGCCGGCATCGGTTGAATGTTGCGACCTCGGCAGCGCCGAGATCGCGAACTTGAGGATCTCCGGCGAGAGCGTGATGCCGATGTACGGCCGCACCATGTAGCGCGTGAAGGGCGAGAACGCCGCGCCGGAGCTCGAGCCGAGGATCCCCGCCGCGTCCGTCGGGGGGCAGGTACTGGCCCTGGACGAAGGCCGCCCCAACGTTGAAGCTCGCGCCTCTCACCGGCTGGAAGGAACCCCCCAGGAAGTACTCCTGGAACGTGTTCGTTCCCAGAGTCGTGGCGCCTTCGAGGCCGAGTGGCTGGATGAAACGTCTGTAGAGCCACGTGAAAAAAACAAACTCCTTCGTGGTGTGCCGACCCGCCTCACTGGCCGCCGTGGCGTCGCCACTGGAGCTCGCGCAAGACCGCCGTCCGTAGACCGTCCCGCCCGCGACGGAACCCCGCCGACGTCGCGAAGGTCTCGAGATCGTCGGGCGCCGGAATGCGCAAAACTTCGGCGAAGTACCATGACCAGAGCTCCGGCTCGGTCATGGTGACATCGGACAGCGAGGGCTGTGGAGTGCCGAGCTGACGCAGCTTCGCTGCCTTGGCGTCGGAGCGACCCGC
>CALFNG010000404.1 GCA_937902985.1 uncultured Myxococcales bacterium | reverse complement strand
GACTCCCGTAGGCTTCAACGAAGCCGTCGTCCGAAGACGACGGAGAGATCCCGTACACGTTCGAGCAACCCAATTCGCTCGGCATGGACGAGCTCAGCTCCTTCTTCGAAGTCGCCTGGGAGAAGTACCCGCAGCACTTCGCGGTCATCCTTCTCGGCTCGGTCACCCGCGCTTGGTGGTGCTCCCGGGCGCAGGCACGAGCCGTATCCTTCGAAGCTCGGTTGATCGACATCGGGACCAGCCAGGGGCGTCGCGTAGGTCACGCCGTCGTGGGAATTTGCGTGGACTGGGTCACCCTTGCCCGCAGGGCGCGGTTACGCCTGACACGGCGGACCGGGTAGTCGAGTGATCGCTGGCTCGCGTGACTCGTGCAAGAACAACACTTTGCCTTGCACGAGCCGATCTCGCGTGGAACACTCGTCCTCGACGCAATGTGGTCCGAGATCGTCGAGAATATTGTGGGTGGCTTGGGTGCAACTGCCATCTGCTACGTCGCCGGCTATCTCGGGCAACGCCTTCAAAAAAATCCGGCGAGGTGATTGTCCTTCCGTAAGGACAAACAACACTTAGATGTCACGAGGGCTTGGAAGCATGCAGCGGCGGATTGCTGCCGCCATCGACGCCTGCCAGACCGGCGAAGCCCTCCCCATCGAGCTGGCTTGGCAGTTTGCGACCGAGGACCGTCTTATCCCGCCCCTCGGCGATCAACTCCCCCCCGACCTCGAACTGCCACATCACCTCTACGTGGGGGTGACGAGAGCAGCGAAGCAACTGGCTACGGACAAAAATGGCTTTCAGGACGCACGGCGAAAGCTTGCGACGATCGAAGAGCTTGGGAGGTACCTGCCGTTCCGCACGACTTCTCTCCGCATCCGTTTTGTTAGGCAGCATCTTCTGCCGCACCTCTTCAGCTTCGTTGCGCGGCAGCGTGCCGAGTTCCCGCTGGAGAACAACGAGTCGCACGCGCTCGCCTTGGCAAGCGGCGAACTCCGTGCCGAACTAGCGGACGAGTGGTCGTCCATCGATCTGGAGCTTGCTCGCCTTGAGCCAAGCCTTGCCGAGGCGGAACGGCACCTCGTATTCCAGGTCCGCGTGCGCGGAGCCGAGCTGTTCCGCCACAAGAGTGGCGTGAAAGCGGCGGAGGCTCTCACCGTACTCCTTCGCCGCTGCCGAGACCTTCCTGCACCCTCCAATCAGGTGCTTGAGCGACTGCGCGACCTCTATCGCGATCGCTTTCCGCGTGCGGAAGCTCGCTTGGCTTGGACGAAGAGCAAGCTCTATTCGGCGATCGACGTTGGAACGCAACACACTTCCCGGCTGAAGGACACGGCGAAAAAGGCGCTACTTGAGGCTCGCCCCGAAATCGTGAGGGCTCTGCCCGGGCACAACGAGGCCCGGAAGCCGAAAGACCATATCGTAAGATTCATCGGACTTCGGAAAACATCATTCGATCCACTTCTCGACAAACTGGTCGATCGCAAGGCATTTCAAGCATTCATCTTCTTGCGACGATTGCCTGTCACACGAGCGGCGTGAGACTACGCCAGCGCAAGGCTCGCCCTGGGCACTGATGCGAATGAGTGGAACGACGCAAGCTGGGCGGGCTCGATGAGCGCCGCTCGTCGTCCGGGGTGCAGGGGGCCACGGGGGTGCAGGTTTCGCGACGCGATCTCTCCGACGCCGATCGCGAAGCGCGGCTTGCGAGACCCATCCAGTCACGCGGTCAATCGATCCAGCGTGCCCCTTGCGCCGTCGTGTCCGACGACCAAAACTGAGCCGCGCGCGACAACGCCATCCACGATCTTCCGAGCCCCAAGGGCAAGGCGGATCGAAGGGTGGCTGTGTGCGCTTTGTCGCCGCGAAGGCGGCTCTTCACCATCAACCAAAGGAACATGCCTATGAACAAATCTGATCCCTCGTCCTCATCACCATCGAGCACCGTCATTCTTCTCCGACCCGAATCGCCGTCCCTCCTGTCGTCGTCGTCCATGGCGAACAACGACGTGGGCTTTACGGATGAAAGTCCGAACGACGCAGCAGACGAGCAGGGCGCCGATGAGGCGCCGAGCAATGACCTGCTGCCGACCATCTTCCTGGATCGCGACTTCCACGTGGTTCTGGACGACGCCATGCGCGCCCTGGCCAGCGACCCGCTCCTCTTCTCGAAGGGCGATCAACTCGTTCGCGTCATCGTGGACGGCGACTCGCCCAGGCTCCTGGCCCTGGGAGGCGCGCAGCTTCGCGAGGTCCTCTCCTCTCGTGCTCGATGGATCAAGGAGGACCCGGTGCATCCGCCGAGTTCGGTCGCTACGGCACTCGCCAAGCGGGGCCAGTGGCGCTACCTGCGCGAGCTGCGCGCCCTGACCTTGTTCCCCGTCCTGTCCCCTCCGGCAATATGCCCAGGGGATCGACCTTCGGCAAAGAGGCGGGCGCGATTGCGTCCCTTGCCTTCGGCGGCGCGAGCTGACTGCATTCGATCTGAAACCGTTGCGTGAGCATCTTCTCGCCCTGATGGATGATGACCGCCATCCGCGAGACGTCCTCGGTGGTCGCCTTGGATGCCACGTGCTTCTTCATGTTTTCGGCGAGCGCTCGGCGTTGCGCGCGGCGAAGAAGCTTGTTGTGTGCGGCAATATCCTTGGTGTCCGACGCGACCGCTTTCATCATCTCCAGCTCGACTTGCTGTCGCTTATAGAGGTTGATCATACTGAGCGCGCTGTAGACCGCGAAGGCGACGAGATTGACGACGGCGACTGACGCAGCTTCGACGTTGAGCCACGCCGAGCCCGCGTCTGTGCCGGTGAACGTGAACACGCCCACCCTTTCGTCTTCGTCTCCGACCGGCAGTCCGACGAAGGACGTGAGGAATTGGTCGACCTCTTGAACCAGCGCGGGAATCTCCTCCAACTTGCGGTCGTCCGGTAGCCGAACCGATAGAGTCGTATCCTTCTCGGGCTCCACGATCGGATCCAACAGGTCCTTCAACTCCGCGGACTTCTCTCGAAGCCTCTGCATCGCGGAGATCATGGGAGGTCCTTGCCCCGGGGCAATCGTCACCTGGTCTCGCGCATCGGTAAATGGCGCGAGTTGACGCACGGCTTTCACCTGGGGTGCAAGTGACGGGACGCGAGCCACCTCGTCGACAGCACGGCGGTATCGTTCCAGATTCTGGAACACCGTCGTCCCGTCGGACGAAGTACCCGCCGTGACGCCCAGATCGTCAAACGTAACGGCAAGCAAGGTCTGAAGCTCTCGGATCCGCATTCCAGTGCGTCCAAGCTACCAGAGCCGCCATGAACGCCGCCAGCACCAACGGGACCGACCCTACGGCTCCCTCGTGAGCGTGACCAGCTTCGGGGCGCGACGGTCCCGGGGGTTGACTGCCGCCGTTGAGGCGCCGCTCCAATCGATCCAGGCTCCGCGAGGACCACTCCATGGTGGTGTCCTGTGCGGCCAGGCGATCTCATTCGTCTCGCACGCGTCCTGATCAGCGCATACGTTTCGCGCACATGGATCCCGAATGGAAGGTCGAGTTTATTCGTTTGCTCTCGTCTGCGGAACAGGGCGATTGGGCGAAGGCTTTCGGGCTCAAGATGGACAACCGCCCCGGGATGCTCTATCGGTACCGGCGAGGCGACGAGCGTTCGATTGACGCTTTCAGGAAGAATCAGATGTGGTTCTCTCCGGCAGCGCGCTTCAACGACCTCTACGACTCGGGGGTCAAGATCGACGTCCGAGCATCCTGGAAGGGCATTTCTTTCCGCGATGCTCTTACCACTCAAGCAGAGAAGCTATCGCCTGATGCTCTTCAGCGTCTTCAGAACGTTGAGAGCGGAGCAGAACTGGAATCGTTCCTGTTTGAGGAGGCATCTCGGCTCGTGGGCATTGAGAAGGCACGCGATGTGCGCACGCTCGTCTCAACGTACCTCGATAGGGTTTCGCAGCAGACCACCGTCGCAAGGTCCAAGTTGTACCGGAACGCGATCTGGGTAGCCTGTTTGTCCGAAGATCCGGTGTCCAGACTCATGTGGGCGCACTACGCGGACAACAATCGCGGGTTCTGTATCGAGCATAGGATAGAGCCTGCGACTCCGGCTGGGGACCCCCATAAGCTTCTCTTCCCTGTCGTGTACACCAGAATGCGGTTTTCGCAATCCCCTGAATCGGTGGGACAGAACCCCCTCGAACCTTTTCTGGCGGCGCTCCACAAGCATCCTGATTGGGCATACGAGAGGGAATGGCGATACGTCGACCTGCGTGAGCCGACGACTGAGCCGCTTCGCTGGTCGATTGATACTCCGACTCGGATCATTCTCGGGCACAGCATCCCGGGACGACAGGAAGGCGCGCCTGATTGAGGTGGCAAAGGAATTGAGGGTCCCGGTCGCTCAGATCGTGCTTACCGGAGACTTCGACTTGGAGCCGCAGCCAATACTCTAGAATGGACAGCTTCGAAGGACGCCTTCAACTCCTCGGAAGCTCCCGCACCTTGGACCGCCTAGCTCACTTCTCGCGCGTCAGCGTGATCAGCTTCGGACGCGGCGGCGGTTCGCTGCCTTCCGCCACGGATCGCCTTCGGTTGCGGGTGGTTCAGCGTCGGCGCCACGCATTGGTTCGGTGCGACGGACGAGACCATCTTCGTTGCGCGCGACGGTAGGCGTGTTCTGGCGCAAGCCGTCTGCGGCGGAATCTGCGAGGCGACTCGCTCCTACGCGCCCCGAATAGGGCATGAATGCCGGAAGTGCATCAACGCGCTTCGAAAGCTAGGCTTCGATATCGGGGCTCGCCACGAGGAAGGGCCTCCGGCGGAGACGAAGTCGTCTCGCTTTCACTGATCTTCTCATCGACCACTCCGCCCGATCCACCACCTCGCTCATCCTCCCGTCACCGAGACTGTCGCGGACCCAAGGGTGCACGTTCCGCAGCCGCCGCCGTTCGGCTCGGTGGTGGTGGACTTCGGCGCGATCGTCTCGCTCATCAGCTGCTTGCCATTGAGCGCAAGGTTCAGACCCAGGTGCGTCGGTACGTCCTGAACGACGAGCGTCATCTGAAAGTGACCGAGGATCGGTGTGCAGCTCATTCCCTTGCAGGCGTTGCCGTTGCAGACGACCGGAGGGCACGACTCCACGGAGACCAGGGCCAGCGTGATGTTCGAGCCCAAGCCGCAGGCTCCCTGAACGCCACTCGCAGCCGGCGGATCGGGCACGTCGATCGTGCACTGTTCCGGCGTGCCGTTCACGGTCAACGCGAGTGTGTAGTTCCCCGCCGTCCAGGCGTCGCTGGGAGATTGCAGCGTGACGGCAGTCTGATTACAGATCGGGTAGACGGCAGAGCACGAGTGGCTGTCTCCGCAGCCCCGCCAGGACGCACGCCACCAAGCCCGCTCCAAAGACGTGCTTCACTGGGCAAGCCTATCATTTCGAGGGTGGCAATCGCTTCCGCCACGACGAGCAGCAGCGGAAGGGACCGCTCTCGAAGGACGACCGCCGAGACTACGCTGCGGTGTAGGTCGTCGCCCGCTTCTGGCCCTTCGATTTGAGCTGCTTGTTCGCGATGCCTTCTTTCAGAATGCGCGGCATCTCCTTCGACTGCAATCCGAGCTGCTGGCGAATCTGCTCTGCCCGGAGCCCGGTCTTGTTCTTCTTCACCAGGGCCACCACCTGGTCGAGGGCCTTGGCGATGTCCTCAGGAGAGCGCCTTGCGAGTCGACCGGGCTTTCGTCCGTTCGACGTTGCCGGTGCTGTCGCTGCGGTCGGAACGGCTTTCGCTTTCGGCGGACGCCCCGGTCCCCTTCGTGCGACACCATCGGTCTTGCCGACAAGCTCTTCGAGGGAAGCGCCTCGGATGGCGGCGAGAATCGACGAGGCGAAGGTGGTGGCGAGATCGTTGATGCTGCTACGGAGCGACGACATGATTGGCGATCAGAGCGTGGCAGTCGCGAGTAGTCAACATCTTCGTCGTCAGATCCCGGCTTCCGGACCGTAGAACTGGGTGTCCTCCCGAAAGCCGCCCTGCCCCCTTCCCACGACTCGGAAGTCTTCGATCAGCTCCATGGAATGCACGTACTTCACCATCTTGAAGCCCAGCTGCGTCTCGACGCGGAGCCGGCAAGGCGCGCCGTGCGGAATCGGAAGCCGCTCGCCGTTCATCTCGTAGGCGAGGATCGTCTGCGAGTGGCGCGCCAGTTCGAGATCGATCGTCTCGTAGTACGGCTGCCCCGGCTCGTGTTCGTCGAAGGCGTGGAACACGATGTACTTCGCGTTGGGGAGAGGCTCACATGCTCCCAGGAGATCGGCGAGCGCGACGCCCGTCCAGGCGGCGACTCCCGACCAGCCCTGAATGCAATGGTGCTTGGTGATCTGGCTTCGCATCGGCATCGCGCGTAAATCGACGAGCGAAAGGTCCAGCGGAGTCTTGACCAGCCCGCAGACCTTGAGACGCCATTCGACGAAGTTCGAGCGCGCCAGCTCCAGGTACGCCTCGCCCGTCGGCGGGTATCCTGCCTAATTCAGTGAAGGAGTGGGAAGACCGGATGAAGTTGGACCTC
>CALFNG010000403.1 GCA_937902985.1 uncultured Myxococcales bacterium | reverse complement strand
CAGCGACAGGATCGAACGCGTGGACGCAATTGAGGACCTTGCCGGTCTCATGGTTGGAATCGATGGTGATCCACGCCGTGCGTGGATTCAAGCGATCCGTATTAATCGCGACGACGATCTCGGGATCGGAGGCGAACAGGCGGGACCATGCCACGACAGAGTCGAGCCGGTCGCCCAGCATGCGCGGGTACCCGAAAGTGTTCCTGTCGCCGGAGAGTTCCCGTAAATATTGGCGACCGCGGCGCAGTGCCCGCTTCCTGCTGCGAAGGTCGAGAATCTCGGCGGTCGCGCGATAAATCCAGTTCTTCTCATTGAAGAAGTGGCGATGAGCGCTCTCGAGGGAACCAAACCCGCCGCCGAACATGGCCTCGCGCAGAGCTCGGTCGTCGCCGCCGTTACCATTGAATCCTTGCTCGGTTCCGTAGTACACGCAGGGGATCCCGAGGGTGAGGGCATTCAAAGCGATCGCGTTCACCACCACTTTCCATCCATCGGGCTCCGCGCAAAATCGGCGCTTGGCCCTGCCGATGTGGTCATGGTCGTTCAACATGGTGACCACCGTGTTGCGAAACCAGGTGTGGGCGTCCAGCCCAAGAGCTCTGGAGTTGCTGAAGAGATTGAAGTAGGTCTCGGGATTGTCGTAGCCCAGCGTAACCCCCTCCATTTTTGGAGAAACCCCCGCGATCCCGAGTGCTCCGTCCAGTCCGCTCGTCTGCACAATGTTGAAGGCGAATTCGCGCGAGCCGGCGATCTCGCCTAGGAGATAGAAGTTCTCCTTGCCGACGCTCTGCGCAAACTCGTGGATGGTACCCGCGAAGTAGCGGGCCGCTCCGACGGTAACGTGCTTGACCGTGTCTATCCGCAGGCCGTCGAGATCGGCGTACGCGATCCAGAACTTGATCACATCGCAGAGAGCCAGGAGGGCTTTCGACGGCACGAAGCCCGAGGATGTCTCCCAGCCATGGAAGACGTCCTTCAGATCGCAGAAATCCCCCTCCTGAAACTCGGGATGATGGTCCCAGTTGTCAATTCTTCCGCGACATGTGAAGACGCCGTCTTCCTGCAGCTCGACTGGCCAGACTGCGTCGTCAGTGAAGAACGAGACGGGCAGGGGCGCCTCCTTTCCGAAGGCGAGAACGGGTTGGCCGAGGGCGTTGCGAAACCCCTCGACCAGGTACGGAAGACCGTCCCAGCGTGGATCCATTCCGGCGCCGGCCGGATACCGGTTCGCGCGGTACTCGAACACGTTTCCGGTGTGGTTGATAATCACGTCGAGAATGACATACATGCCCTGACCATGAGCTGCTGCCACGAGGTCCTTCAGGTCCTCCTTCGTTCCGAAATGCGGGTCGATTCTCAGAAAGTCCTGCACGCCGTATCCGTGGTACGTGTCGACGAAGTTTACCTGCTTGAAGACGGGACTGAGCCAGAGGGCGGTCACGCCCGATCGACGGAGGTAGCCCAGCTTGCTCTCGACGCCCTTGAGAGTTCCGCCGAGCCAGGCGCCGCCGTCGTTCCACCACCGAGCTCCGTCGGCTGGATTCCGAGTCGCGCATCCGTAGTCCCTGTCGAAGTCGAAAAGCGGCGTCGTTCCCCGTACCGGGTCGCCGTTTGCATCCAGGTATCCGTCTTCGTTCCGATCGGAGAAGCGGTCGACCAGAAGGAAGTAAAGCACCTGGTCCTCCCAGGCCGCCGGCGACGGTGAGAATGGCTGTCTCAACAGTTGATCCCATGGGATATCCTTGACGCTCGTGATCTGGTTGGAGCTCGTCATTTCCGTTCCTTGGCGAAGGTGAAGGGGAGGCGCGCATCGATGGTCAGAAGCTACCGCAGAATTCTCGAGGGTGGCGGGATAGGCCGAGCCATAGCGAGATCTCGCAGAGCGCTCGTCGATGCGTGCAGGATAGACGAGCTCGCGACCCTCACTTTCCGGCTGGAGTGATTGCCAGTTCGTCCTGGAGATGCAGCCCTCGTGTGACGAATGTTCGGCGCCCTAGTCTCTGCCCTGCAGCTCTAGAAAACCCGTGAACAATTCCGCGCCATATCTATCGGGCATCGCCTTTCGGCGTGGGCCGCGGTAAGGTCCGTCCGGCATGCGCAATGCGTAGTGACTGCCGGGTCCCCGTCTCGACGGAGCCCTGAATCCCTAGACACGGCCATCAAAAGCCCAACGAGCAGGCAGGCGACGATGCGTTACTTCATGACTGCCATGCACCGCCCCGCAGAGTCGAGGTCAAGCCACGAGGCGAGCTTCTCGCTCTCAAGTACAAACCTCGCCACGCCGCGGGCGAGGCGGTTCTTGGCGAAACGTATCAGGCAATGAGCGACGGGCGATCAACGTCGGGCGCGATCGGCTCGCTTTTGACGTCGGTCGTCATCAGCGGTGGGGTCATGGTCGTCCTGCTCGTCTGGTGGTGGCTCGACTCCGTGCTGACCGACCCAAATAGCGCGCGCCCTGCGGGCTTCGCCAACTTTCTCGGGCAGCCTGCGCCGAGGGCAGTTGTCGCCGGAGCCGGCTTGCTCGCGACTGGATTTCTGCTCTCCGCTTTCGACGGAACAGTGGGAAGGCTTCTGATCACGGTGGCGCTTGCGCTCGCAGTGCTGATCGTCTGGCTGGTCGTCGGGGTGAGGACCGCGCGGTTCTTCGGCTGGTTTGATCGGCTCCTGCCTCGATCAGTGATCATTACCTGCGGCGGCGTGCTGGCCATGATGTGGGTCAGCAATGTGATTGTGAAGGCGGTCGGCGATTGGCCCCCCCCTGAGACGGCATGCGAGTATTGTGAGAATCGACAACAGTTCCAGATCCCAACCTTGAATCTCGAGGTCGCTGCCGACGGGCGAAAAGCTTGCAATGCCGCACTCAAGAAGAAGGTCCAGTCAATTTTTGCCGGCGGCAACCTCGTTCAACCGCTCAACGCATGGTCGAACTTTTTGTATGCGGCCGTCGGCTTGCTCGCCTGGGCAGCACGGCCCAAGAACTTGTACGCGTGCGCGTTTGCGATCTGTTCCTGCGTACTCGCGGAAGGGAGCTTCGTCTTCCACGCGACGCTCGGTGGGGGAGTCGTGCAGGACAGTGACGTCGGTGGTATTTACGGATTGATGTTTGCTGTCATCGTGTACGGTGCTTTCCGGATGTACGGCCTCTTCGAAAGCTTGTGGCGGTGGCCGACCGCTCTGCATTGGCTTGGTGCGCTGATCACTCTGTGGATGTCAGTCGTGTTCATCTGGGCGAAGGAGCACTTGCCGGGCTCTGAGTGGATGGTGGGCATCCTTGGGTTAGTGATGTTCGTCATCTCGTCGATTTGCTTCTTCAAAAACCAAGAGAGACTCCGCTCGGCCCACGAAGCGCTGACATTCGCGCTCGCCCCGTTGGCGTTCGCCACCGCCGTATTCTCGCTCTTCGTCGAAGGTGGGGGTAGCGGATCGAGCCACGCCAAGGCCGGAGCCCG
>CALFNG010000402.1 GCA_937902985.1 uncultured Myxococcales bacterium | reverse complement strand
GGCGGGCGGCGTTGCCGCGATCCTCGGCGCGATCTTCGTGCCGCGCTTGTTCGCGCAAGACGAGTCAGCGATCCCGATGCCGTCGCGAGTGAGCGCGGCGGCGCTCGCAGGCGCGGTGTCGGGAATGGGCGGCGTCGTCGACGGCGCCGTCTCCCTCTTCGGAGAACCCCGCGCGTTCGCAGCCGACGCGGCGATCGAAGCCGCGGACGCGTCGCCGGATGCCGCGCCCAGACCGACCGTATGGCGCCTCGCGCAGCTCGGAGACAACCCGAACGTTTCCATCGTCGACGTGCCCATCGCGCACAAGCCCATCGGCGCTGCGCTCGCCGGGTCGAAGGTCGCGCGCGGCGACGGGCAGCGTCTCATCGCGTCGCTCGGCGACGTGCACAGCGTCGAGCACTTCGCACCCAAGGACGCGCTCACCGTCGCCTTCGACAAGGCGAGCGGGCATTTGCTGGCGTTCGAGTTCTCGTCGTCTCCCGCCGACGTCTGGCAAGCGCGCGACGAGGGTGACGACGGCGGTGCCGACGGCGCGAGGCTCTGGGCCAGGAAGCTCAAGCTCGAGATCGAGCGTGTGCGCGTTCGAAAGGCCGTGCTCGTCGGAGCGGACCTGCACGCGTCCTTTGTCGACGCCGGGCTCGGACCGATCGACGATCTCCTCCCGATGCTCGACGACGCGCTCGACGGGCACGCCGAGCTCTCCGACGTCCGTCCCGGAGCGCGCCTCCGCATCGTGGCCACGCAGGATCAGGTCGATGGCGCGTTCGTGCGCTGGGTCTCGCTCGAGGCGGTCGAGTACTTTCCCGCCAACCCGACCGCGCCCTCGGTCCGCGTCTATCGCTTCGGTGACGATGACGACGCCGACAACGGCGCCGACAAGGGCGGTCCCGGTGACCACGGCAAGCGTGGGGACTCGATCGGCAAGCACCGGCGGGGCTGGTACGACGGCAAGGGCCGCCAGCCCTTTCACGGCGGGTGGCGGACGCCGGTTCCGCTCGCGCGCGTCACCTCGCGCTTCAATCCGCACCGGATGCACCCGGTGTTGCACGTGATCATGCCGCACAACGGCGTCGATTTTGCCGCTCCCGTAGGCACGCCCGTCTACGCCACCGCGGCTGGCACGGTGCTGAGCGCCGGCAACGGCGGGCCGTGCGGCAACAAGGTCGAGATTGCGCACGCGGGGAACATCGTCAGCGTCTATTGCCACCTCTCGCGCTTCGCTGCCGGTCTGCGCGTGGGCGAGCACGTCGAGCAGCGGCAGCTCATCGCGTACGTGGGCCAGACGGGCCGCGTGACCGGTCCCCATCTCCACTTCGGCATCCGCCGCGCGGGCGTCGTCATCGACCCGATGACCTTGCGACTCGATGGGATGCGGGTGATACCTCGACCGCAGCGTGACGAATTCGACCGGCAGCGCGCAGCGCTCGACGCGGAACTCGACGGCGTCCCGCTGCCCGCCGCCACCGGCGTCGCGGCTCCGGCGGAGCCCCCCGAGGGGAACGACTCCTTCTACGAAGAGCCCTGATCGTCGGCAGACCCGCCGGTGCTCGCTTCGGGCGTGGGCGTGGGCGTGGGTGGAAGCTTGAGCATTCCGCCGAGACCAAGCTAGCGTACCCGCGAACACCCGATGGTAGCGCGCACGCAGGCAGCCAAAGTTGGGCTCTTCGTCGCGCTCGCGGGAGCTGCCGGCGTCGGCATCTACCGCTTCGTGAGCCCCCAGGTGGCGGGGGGTCAAGGCTACACCGTTCACGCGTACATCCAGGACGCGACCGGCCTGGCGCCCCGGTCGCGCATCACGATCGCCGGCATCCCGGTCGGGAGCCTCGATTCGATCCGACTCGAGAACGGCGCAGCTCGCCTCGATGTCAAGGTCAAGAACGACGTAATCCTCTACGACAACGCCACGCTCGGAAAGAAGAGCGCGTCCTTGCTCGGCGAGTCGGTCGTGGTCTTGACGCCGGGAACGCCCGACCATCGCAAGCTGCAAGACGGCGACGAGATCCATGTCATCGTCGATCAGACGACGCCCGGCGAGATCATGGACGAGATGAAGGAGATCGCCGACAGCGTGAAGGCCGTCGCCAGCCAGCTCGCGAACTCGGTTGGCACCGAGCAGGGCGGGCAGAACATGCGTGCGATCCTGCGGAACCTCGCCGACTCGACCGACGCGCTCAACGGCACGATTCGCGAGAACCGCGAGGTCATTCGCGACACGCTCCGGAACGTCGACTCCATCATGCAGAACGCCAATCCCGAGATGTCTCAGATCCTGGAGAACGTTCGCATCATCACGCAAGACGTCCGCGAGCTCATGGCTTCGCAGAACGGCGAGCCCGGAGACGCCGGCTCGCTGCGCCAGACCATCGAGCGGCTCGATCGCGCGAGCAAGAGCCTCGAGAGCACGATGGAGCACGCCGACAGTGTCTCCGGCCGCATCGACCGCGGGGAGGGCACCATCGGCAAGCTGACGAAAGACGACGCGCTCATCAACGAAGTGCAGGGCGTGGCCGAGGGCGTCAACGACTACGTCTCGAACATCGTACGTCTCCAGACGATCGTCGGCCTGCGGAGCGACTACAACTTTCTCGCGAATACGCTCAAGACCTACGTCTCGTTGCGGCTCCAGCCCCGCGAAGACAAATACTACGAGCTCGAGCTCATCGACGACCCGCGCGGCTTCACGTCGATCACCGACACCAGCGTCGACACGACGAACCAGGTGCAAGGCCCGTCGCACTACCGCACGATCACGACCACGACCACGGAGCAGTTCCGTTTCTCGCTCCAGTTCGCAAAGCGGTTCGGGCCGTTCACCGGTCGCTTCGGAATCAAGGAATCGACGGGCGGCGTTGGTCTCGATATCCACTTGCTGCAGGACCGATTCGAGATCGTCAACGACCTCTTCGGATTCAGCGAAGAAGTGCAACCCCGCTATCGAGTCTTCATCTCCTACGAATTCATCAAGCACCTCTGGCTCCTGGGCGGCGTCGACCACCTCTTCCTGGCCACCGAACGCGACTACTTCCTGGGCCTGCAGCTCCGCTTCAGCGACGAGGACCTGAAGACGATCCTCCCGTTCTCGGGCGCCGCCGCCGCCGCCCACTAGAGCGCGGTTCCTCGTCGGCGATCGGGCCAATCTCGACGCTCGCCGTGCTCGGCGTACGGGAAGTACGCCTCCGCGCGGCGAGCGCCGAGCTTGACCCGCTCACCTTAGAGGAACCGCGCGCTCGAACGCGTCCGGCAACTTTCGGCGAGAGCGAGAGAGAGATGGGCCGCAGAGGCGCGGAGGGCGCAGAGGACAGAGGGTTTTGCGCGCGCTCGAGTAGCTTAGCTATCGCTCGCACAGATCGGATCTGCCGCGCAGGTCTCCAGCCTTCGACCCCAATCTCTGCTTTGGTGCGCCAAGCAAGCTTCGACCTGGAGGATGCCATGTGATGCCTTCACTTGAC
>CALFNG010000401.1 GCA_937902985.1 uncultured Myxococcales bacterium | reverse complement strand
CGGGCCATTCCAGTCGATGAGGCGTTTAGGCCTCGCCCAGAAACAACCCGTTCACCTGTTGACTGCAGAGGGTGAGCGGCGGTCCAGCCTGCCCGTCACGCTACGTCGCCGCCCACAGAATCAAGCCGTCCCGCATTCGGAGCCCCCACGGCGCTTGCACCAACGTGCCGGAGAGCCAGAAATTGCACCTCGCTCCCCACCGACGGCGCAGAAAGATCGTCGAGTCCGGCAGTTGAGTAACCGTACCGTTCCCATGACGGTCGCCGAAGGATAGACCGACCGTCCTAGTAGTGATAGAATCCGAGGGATCCATGCCAAGCTCCCGCATCATTGAAGCAGTGGCCAACAGCCTCGCGCGAGTCGCAATCGCCGTACCAATGGTGGAGCGCGCCCTGCTCTTCGGAACGCGTCGTCCACGCCTGCGCAAGCACTTGCGGCTTGGCGCGATCGCTCTAGGCTATACTCGTGTTCTGGGGCGAAGGGAGCTACGGATTGCTCATCTCAACGGGTATCAATATTATGTGAATGTTGGAGAATCGCTGGGTATTGAATCCTACTTTTTCGGCTCGAGTGGCGCGCTAGCGATCACTCGAAGTCTGATCCGACCGGGCGATGTTTGTGTCGACGCGGGAGCGAATGCGGGCCCCTACACTTTTCTCTGCGCGAGCATCGTCGGTCCACAAGGAAACGTGATTGCGTTCGAACCCAATCCAGAATTTTCTTCGTTGATCGCGAAATCTGTCCGTCTGAATGCGTACGACGGGTTCGTTCGGATCCGGGAGCATGCTCTTGATTCCGTCACTGGCTTGAAGAAGCGGTTCTACGTCTCCACGAATCCAATGAATACCGGGACATCTTCGCTCGTCAACCATGGCTGGTATATTTCAGAAGAACAAACGATCGAAGTGCAAACGCTCGCCTTTGACGATTTTGCGCGAGACGCGGGGATTGGTCACTTCCGGCTCGTGAAGATTGACGTCGAGCGCGCCGAAGACGCTGTAATCGATGGCGCGTTGAACACGATCGCGGAGGGCCGCGTCGATTTTTTCATTATTGAATTGTTCATGGGCGCTCGCGCCCAAATACTCCTGGAGCGAGCGGGATACCGAGCCTTTCTGATTTCCGAGGGAAAGAGACTTGTGCCGGTGACCGATGTCGAGCAGGGCCGATTCGGCGATTATCTCTTCGTCCGCCCTGGACTTGAAATACCCTCCAGTTGAAGCCCTGGCCGGTAGGAACGCGACCGACGCCGCCCCCGGGATCTCGCAAGCGTAAACGCAGGCCAGCCAACGGCCGAGGCGTCTGCCTCGTCGACGCGAAGACGCCTTCGGATGGTAACCTTCGCACGGCCGGCGCGTGCCATCGGCTCAGCGTGCAGGTCGCCACGCCGGCCTTGCGCGCGACTCGCCTCGCGTCTAGAGACTCCGGTACGGCCGGCCGCGACAGATGAGTCGAACTTCTCGAGTCCTCGCAAGCGTCTCCCTCGGGTACGTTCAACTGGCCCTCTCGATGCTGTTTGGGCTGTGGTTCACCCCCGTCCTCCTGCACCGCATTGGCTCGAGTGACTTCGGGCTCTGGGCCGCGGGCATGCCCATTCTCGTTTATGTTGCGCTCGTCGACTTCGGTGTGTTGACGATCTTCCAGCGCGACGTCGCGTTCGCGCTCGGAGAGGCGCAAGGCGAACCGGCGAACATCGTTCTTCTGCCCAGCATGGTGGGCGCGACCCTTCGGCTCGTTCTCCTTCAAATGCCCTTCTTGCTTGCGGCGGTCGTGATCGCTTGGGTTTGCTTACCGGCTCGCTGGAACGCGCTCCACATTCCGCTGGCCATCACGCTGAGTTGCCTTGTCGTAACCTTTCCGTTCCGGCTCTATCATGCGCTTCTCGCGGGCCTTCAAGAACTGCGATTTCTGGGGACGCTGTCGATTGTGACCTGGGGGCTGGGCGCGGTTGCGAGCGCAACGCTCGTCTTCGCAGGATGCCGCTTGAACGCGCTGGCCATCTCGTGGTCCATGAGCCAGCTCGTTATGTATGGCGGTTGCTTTCTACGTGTGAGATCGCGCTTCCCGCGAGCTATCGCCGGCGGCTTGCCCCCGCTCACGCGTACGGAGGCCAAGGCCAAGCTTGGCAAGGGCTTCTGGGTCATCGTTTCGCAGGTCGCCGTCACGATGGCCGCTGGAACGGATCTAGTGGTAATAGCCGCGCGCCTCGGTCCCTCGATGGTCACGCCATATACCATCACGGACAAGCTTGTGACGATGGCCAACAACCTTCCGCTCATGATTTTGGCCGCAGCTCAGCCGGCTCTCAGCGAGCTAAGTACGAGCGGCGCCCGTGAACGACTGAGTAACGTATGCTTCGGGCTTACTCGAGCGGTCCTCCTCGTGAGTGGTCTCATCGCCACGGTCGTCGTCATCGTCGATCAAGGATTCGTCGACTGGTGGATCGGCCCCTCTGAATTCGGCGGTCGGGCACTCGTATTTCTGCTTGTTGCCGACATGTTGACCGGGCACTGGACGGCGGCGACCATATACGCCCTCTTTTCATTCGGCAATGAGCGCCTCATCTCGGTCATCAGCGTGACGGGCGGCATCCTGACCCTCGGGGCAACGATCCTCCTCGTCGGGCGTCTCGGGCCGATGGGTGCCCCCCTTGCCGCCATCATCGTGCGCGCTCTGGTCACACTGCCGGTCTTGCTATCGGCCACGTCGCGCGCGATCGGCGGACAGGTGGGGAGCCTGCTCTGGTCGGTCATTTCCTTGTTCTGGCGCCTTTGCTTGCTTCTGGGGGCCGGTGTACTCGCTACCCGGTCGTGGATCCCCCGCACGGTTCTGCAACTCTCGGTCGCAGGAACAGCCGCCGTCCTCGTCTACGCCGTCGTCATGTCACCACTCGCGTTCTCGGGGCCACTCGGCGTCTATACACGACCGCGGTTCATCGCACTCCGACGATGGCTCGGTCGCGGTCTCGCTCGTCCGGGCTGAGCAGGTGTCGCGAGTGTCGCGACGCAAGCGCTGGCGCTCGCTTCTGC